>JANLFW010000026.1 GCA_024653305.1 Candidatus Acetothermia bacterium
CACCCCCGGCTGGCGGTCGTTCGTCGTGGCCAAGAACAGCTCAGGTCCGTTTGGACCTGCCGGGGGCGTACTCCCTCCTCGGGGGGGACCCCGCGGAGCGGGTGACCCGGGAGTTCCTCCTCTCCGGCGAGGTGGATGCTGTCGTGCACGTGGCCGACGCCTCGGCCCTGGGGAGGTCCCTCGAGCTCACCCTGGAGCTCGCGGAACTCGGGCTCCCCGTCGTCCTGTGCCTGAACATGGCCGACGAGGCCGAGCACAAGGGGGTGGCCATCGACCAGCGGAAGCTCGCCGAGCTCCTCGGAGTCCCGGTGGTGTCCACGGTGGCGAGCCGCGGCCAGGGGCTGGCGGACCTCGTCTCCGCCCTGGGCCACGCCCGCCCGGTCCGCCGCCCCCCCTACGCGCCCGACGTGGAGCGCGCCCTGGAGAAGCTCCGCGCCGTCCTCCCCTCCCCCCACGAGGCCCCCCAGGTCCTGGCCGGGGAGGCCCCCCCGCCGCCCGAGCTCCGGGCCCTCGTGGACGGGGTCCGCCGGGAGCTCGCCGCCGCGCGGGGCGAGGACCCGGCGGTGGTCCTGGCCGATGCGCGCCACGCCGTGGCCGCGCGCCTGTTCGAAGCCGTGGCCACGTTGGGCAAGCCTCGGGTGGGGTGGCGGGAGCGCGCCGACGACGTCCTCATGCACCCCATCCTTGGCTACCCCCTCCTCACCCTCGTCCTCCTTGCCCTGTTCGGGGTCACCTTCTGGGCCGGGGGGGCCCTGGAGGGGCTCCTCTCCCCCGGAATTGAGGCGCTCTCTGGGCGGTTCGCCGCCGCCCTAGGTGGGGGGCCGGCGGCGTCCCTTCTCCTCGGGGCTTGGGACGGCCTGGCGGCCGGGGTCGCCCTTGTCCTGCCCTACCTCGTCCCGTTCCTCTTGCTCCTGGCGTTCCTGGAGGACGTGGGCTACATGCCCCGGGTGGGGTTCCTCCTCGACGGGCTCATGCACAAACTGGGGCTCCACGGCAAGAGCGTGATCCCGTTCCTGTTGGGGTACGGGTGCACCGTGCCCGCGGTGCTGGCCACGCGGATCCTGGAGGACGAGCGGGACCGGCTGGTCACCGCGGCGCTGGCGGTGATGGTCCCCTGTGCCGGGCGGACGATCGTGGTGATGGGTCTGGTGGGGCGGTTCGTGGGGCCCCTGGCCGCCCTCCTTCTCTACCTCGGGAACGTGGGCGTGATCGCCCTCGTGGGGTGGGCCCTGACGAAGCTCCTTCCGGGGGAGGGGCCGGGGCTGATCCTGGAGATCCCGCCCTACCGCCTCCCCCGGGGGCGCAACCTCCTCAGGAAGACCTGGCTTAGGCTCAAGGGGTTCGTCGTCCTCGCCTGGCCGCTTCTTGCCCTGTCCAGCGCCGCCCTCGCGCTGGCCGAGGCTCTGGGCTGGGCCGGGGGCCTCAACCTGGCCTTCCGGTTCCTCACCTGGCCCCTGGGGCTCCCCGCGGAGGCGGGGGTGCCCCTTGCCCTGGGCATCCTGCGGAAGGAGCTCTCCCTGGTGATGCTCGAGGGGGCGCTTCCCGGGGGGGTGGCGTCCCTCGCCCTCGGCCAGATCGTTGTGTTCACTGTGTTTGTCCTGTTCTACGTTCCGTGTCTGGCCACCGTGGGGGCCATGGGGCGGGAGCTCGGGTGGCGGCGGACCGGGCTCGTCGTCCTGGGTACGACTGCCCTGGGCCTCGTCCTGGGGGTCCTCGCCCGGCTGATCCTCATCCGCTAGGACCGAGGGCCGAACAGGGCCGTGCCGAGGCGGATCATCGTCGCCCCCTCCTCGAGGGCGACCTCCCAGTCCGCGCTCATCCCCATGGAGAGGGTGTCCAGCGCGAACCCTTCCGCGCACAGGTCCGCAAGGAGGCGGCGCATGGCCCGGAAGTAGGGCCGGGAGTCCTCGGGGGTGCGGGGCTCCGGGGGGAGGGCCATGAGGCCCCGGAGCTCAAGGCCCGGAAGCTCCCGCACGGCCTCGGCCAAGGGGAGGACGTCCTCCGGAAGGACACCGCCCTTCTGCCGCTCCCGGCCGATGTTCACCTGGAGGAGGACAGGGAGGGTCTTCCCCCCGCGCCCTGCCGCGGCGGAGAGCCTCCAGGCGAGGTCCCGAGAGTCCACAGTCTGAACCCAGTCGAACACGCCGGCGGCCCGGCTCGCCTTGTTCGTCTGCAGGCGGCCGATCATGTGCCAGGTGGCGGGCTCGGGGACCTGGGCCTTCTTTCGCTCCGCCTCCTGGACGTAGTTCTCCCCGACGTGCCCGATTCCTGCGGCCAGGGCGGCGCGGACCTCGTCGGGCGTCCGGCCTTTCGCCGCCGCCACCACCGTCACCCCGGGGGGAAGAGCTCTCCGGATCCTGTCCCAGCGTTCGAAGACCTCCACGCTGGAATTGTACGCCGGAGGAGTTTGCCACCCACGGCCAAGCTGCGCGCTTGTGGAGGACAGGACGCGGGGGCCGGCGTGGGTGCCTGACGAGAACTGCAGTGCCGTGCGCAACCGGTGGTGTGGTTGGATTTCCCGTTCGCGCGCGTTCGGGCAGCGCCTCCGGCGCACCCTCCGCCTGCCGCGGGCAGGCGGTGGCTGGCGCACTTGGGCGCGGACCGGGCTACACTCCAGGCGGCCGCGCGTACAGGCCAAGGAGGCACCATGGCACGGGAGTTCCAGACCGACCGAATCGAGACCTCGGGCGGGGAGCTTGCGATCACGTTCCTCGGCCACGGGTCGCTTCTGTTTGCGTACGACGGGAAGAGGGTCTACCTCGACCCCTTCTCCCGCGTCGCCGACTACGCGGCCCTCCCCAAGGCTGACCTCGTCCTCATCACCCACGAGCACCGCGACCACCTCGATCCGGAGGCCCTGGCGCTCGTGTGCACTCCCGCCACCCAGGTCGTGGTCCCTGCGCGGTGTACGGAGAAGGTCCCCGGCGGGACCGTGATGGGCAACGGGGACAAGGCGGTCGTCCTCGGCCTGGCCCTAGAGGCCGTGCCCGCCTACAACCTCGTCCACAGGAGGGAAAACGGCGAGCCGTTCCACCGCCGCGGGGAGGGCAACGGGTACGTGATCACGTTCGGTGACGTGCGGGTCCTCGTCGCGGGGGACACGGAGAACACGCCAGAGCTGAAAGCCCTTCGGGGCATCGACGTGGCGTTCCTTCCCATGAACGTTCCCTACACAATGACCCCGGAGATGGTGGCCGACGTGGCGGTGGCCCTGCGGCCGCGGATCCTCTACCCGTACCACTACGGGAGCACGGACCCCACCCGGCTGGTGGCGCTCCTCGGGGGCCACCCCGAGATCGAGGTCCGGATCCGGAGCCTCGCCTAAGGGGGGCGAGCTAGGGCGGGAGGATTCGAACCTCCGAATGGCGGCTCCAAAGGCCGCTGCCTTACCGCTTGGCTACGCCCTAGTCCCTGGGAGGATAGCCCCCTCCCAGGCGTCGGACAAGAGTTCCTGCCCCGGGCGCGGTGACGTACACTCCTGGGGATGGACAGGCGCTGGGGAGCGTCGGGAGGCCTGAGGCCGTGGTGATCATGCTCCTCTCCCTACTCGGCTTTGGTCTGGGGTCGCTTCCCTTCTCGGCGTGGGCCGCGCGGCTCCTGGCCCGGGCCGACGTGCGCGGAGTGGGGGATGGGAACCCCGGGGCGGCGAACGCCTGGCGGGCCGGAGGGTGGAAGGTGGGGCTCCTCGCCCTGGTCCTCGACGTGGGCAAGGGGGCCTTCCCCGTGCTCCTCGCCCGCCTCGTGGTCGGCCTGGAAGGGTGGGCCCTCGTCCCCGTGGCCCTGGCCCCGGCCCTGGGGCACACGTTCTCGCCCTGGGTTGGGTTCCGGGGGGGCAAGGCCGTGGCCACCACGTTCGGAGTCTGGACGGGGCTCACCTACTGGGAGGTCCCGACCGCGTTCGGCCTCTCCTTGGCCGGGATCCGCCAGGTGCAAGGGAACGACGCCTGGACTGTGGCCCTGGCCCTCCCAATCGTGTTCCTGTTCCTCCTCCTCTCCAGGTCGGAGCCGGGGCTCCTTGTGGCGTGGGGGGCGAACGCCCTCCTCCTCCTGTGGACCCACCGCCGGGAACTCCGGGCCCCGCCCCGGTGGCGGAGGGGGCCGTGAGCTTCCTCGTCTCCCACGAGTGGAGCCTGGCCGTGTTCATGGCTGTCCTGGCTGCGTTCTCTGTCACGAACCTCCTCTTCTTTCGGCGGCTGGGGTGGGCCTGCCTGCCCGAGCGCCTCCCCCCCGTCTCCATCCTCGTCCCGGCCCGGGACGAGGAGCGGAACATCGCCTCTTGCGTCCAGTCCCTCCTTGCCCAGGACTACCCCGAGTTCGAGGTGATCGTCCTGGACGACGACTCCCGCGACGGGACGGGGAAACTCCTCGAGGAGCTCTCTGCCTGCTCCGGCGGCCGGCTGCGGGTCCTCGAGGGGAGGCCGCTCCCGGCGGGGTGGCTCGGGAAGCACTGGGCGTGCCACCAGCTCGCCCAGGCCGCAGGCGGGGAGCTCCTCCTGTTCACGGACGCCGACACCGTCCACCACCCCCGCGCCCTGCGGGACGCCGTGGCCAGTCTGGACGGCCACCGGCTCGGGGCCCTGAGTGCCCTCCCCCGGCAGAGGGTGGGGACGGCTGGGGAGGCGCTCGTCATCCCCCTCGTCCCGTGGGTGGTCCACACCTTCGTCCCGTTCCTCCTCCCCTGGCGGGCGCCGGCCGCCATCGGCCAGTTCATGCTCTTCCGCCGCGAGGCCTACTGGGCGGCAGGCGGGCACAGGGCAGTGCGGACCGAGGTCCTGGACGACATCGCGCTGGCGCGAAACGTGAAGCGAGCCCGGGTGGGGTGGGAGTTCTTCGACGCCTCGGGCCGGGTGGAGACGCGGATGTACCGCGGCTGGCGGGAGGTCTCGCGGGGGCTGGCGAAGAACCTGTTCCCGGTGTTCCGCTACAACGTGCCCTTCTTCCTCTTCGTGTGGACGTGGCTTCTGTGGCTGGCCTGGCAGCCCGTCGTGGTCGTGGCCCTGGGGGCGGCGGGGGCAGTGCCGGCTGGGATGATCCCGCCGGCGGCAATTACGATCGGGATGTCCCTCCTCACGTGGTTCCTCGCCGCAGTGCGGTTCCGGCTTCCCCTCCTCCAGGTCTCCCTCTACTCCGTGACGATCCTCCTCGCCTCGGGGATCGCCCTCCGCTCCCTCCTCTGGCACCTCTCCCGCCGGGGGACGTGGAAGGGCCGGGGGATCCACGTGCGGGACCCGGTGTAGCCCCGGGCCTCCCCGCAGGGCGGCCCAGGGTCCGCCCACTGGGGAACGGGGGCGGAGGTCCGGCTAGCGTCCGAACAGGTCCCGCCAGGTGGCCTTCAGGCTCTCGCACGTGGTCTCGGGAGGGACCCGCAGGGCCACGAAGTAGCTTCGCTCCCGCACCGGGTCCACCCGGGCCTCCCCGTCCGTGTTGAGGAACGGGTTGCTCGCCCCGATCGTCACCTGCTCGTTCGTCCAGGTGATGAGCCCGCGGATGAGGTCCGGGGTTACCACCTCCCCCTCGAGGAGCTTGGTCAGCCGCTGCACCGCGTACACCTCGCCGGAGATGAGGCCGAGGATCTTCACCCGCACTGTAATCCCAGGCTTCCCGTCTCCATCCTGATCGAACACGCGGGGATCGTCAGCCTGCGTGGGGAGGGGGTCGTTCACAAGGTCAGCGAGACGCGCCCCGTGGATCTCGGTCGGCCAGGGCTCGACAAACCGCCAGCCATCCACCGTCGGCTCGAGCGTGGCCGTCCGCTCCACGACGCCAATCGAGCGCAGGAACGCCTCCGGGATCTCCGTGGTGACCATGGTCGTCCCGTCGTCCGTGTCCACGAGGCAGTGGATTTCGGCCATCGTGACGTTGCTCCCGCTCTGCCCCATCTCTACGTGCAGGATGAGGGTCGTGGTGCGTGTGCGTTGTCCCACGAACGGGTAGACGACGATGTCCGAGGTCACCTGCATCACCGCCCACGTCCCGGTGAGGTCAAACGGCGGGGCGTCCTGGGCTGCGGCCAGGCCGGCCAGGGCTACTGCGAACAACACTGCTCTCCTCATCGCTCTCCTGTCCGCCTTTGGGGAGGCGGGCCCTATCCTACCCGCTCTTCCCGGGCGATGCGGCCGTCCTCGAGGTGGATCACCCGGTCCACCCCTCCCAGGAGCCGCGCGTCGTGGGTGGCGAAGAGGAACGTGGTCCCGTGCTCCTCGTTCATCCGCCGCATGAGGTCGATGAGGTCGAGGCTCGTTTTCGTGTCGAGGTTCGCCGTCGGCTCATCGGCGAGGACGATCGCCGGATCGGAGACCACGGCCCGCGCCACGGCCACCCGCTGCTGCTCCCCCCCGGAGAGGCGGCTTGGGAACTGGTGGACGTACTCTTCCACCCCCAGCTCGGCGAGGACCTTCCGGGCGCGGGCGGTCCGTTCCCGGTACGGCACCCCCTGGAGCTCGAGGACGAACGCGGCGTTCTCGAGCACGGTCAGCACGGGGATCAAGTTGTAGGCCTGAAAGACGAACCCGATCTTCCTCAGCCGCAGCCGGGCCAGCGCGTCCCGGGACAGGCCCGACAGGGCGAGGCCTTCGAGGTAGATCTCCCCCCCGGTGGGCGTCTCGAGCCCCCCGAGGAGGTGGAGGAGGGTGGACTTCCCGGACCCCGACGGCCCGGCGGTGGCGGCGAACTCCCCGGCCCCGATCTCCAGGGAGACCCCCCGCAGGGCCGGCGTCTCCGCGGCCCCGGTGCGGTACACCTTCCACAGCTCCTCGGTGCGGATGACGGGGCTACTCCACATAGCGCATCGCCTCCATCGGCTGGAGCCTCGACGCACGGCGCGCCGGCCACCAGGCAGCGAGAACGGCAACCGCCGTCATCGATGCCGTGGAGAGTGCAACCTGTACAAAGTTGGCGCTCAGATGAAGCACCGGCGACATCCCGATCTCTCGCATCATCTGTGCCGCCGCGCCCCACAGGGGGATCCCACCCGCCGCCTCCACCACCAGGATCAGGCCGACTCCGGTGACCGCGCCGCCCACGGCGCCGGCGACGGCGATCGCCCCTGCCTCGGCAAGGATCATCCGCACCACCCGGCGCCGCGCTGCGCCGAGCGCGAGGATGAGCCCAAGCTCGCGCGTGCGTTCGAGCACGGATAGGTAGATCGTGTTCAGCACCACGAGTCCACCGAGGGCAAAGAAGATCGCCCCGACGATCAGCAGCGCCGGGGTCAGGATCCCCATGTAGGTTGCCACCATCGGGACGAGTTCCAGCCAATCCTGCACCTCATACCCTGCTGGGAGGTTTGCCCGTAGATCGTTGACCGCGCGATCGAGCGCGGTCTGGTCCCCCGGGCCGGTCACGCCAGCGACGCGGAGCACGATCGCCGTCGCCGCGGTCTCGCTTCGCGCCAACTGCCGTGCCGTGGAGAGGTCGGCGTAGATCACCGTCCGCCCGAGCGCCGCCTCGGGTGCCCTATACACCCCCACCACCGGCGCTCGGATCGCGCCCAGCGCCGCCTCCGGGTGCGCGCCGAGAAGGACGATCTCGTCTCCAACCTCCAGCTTCAGAAGCAGGGCGAGCTCCTCGCCAACCACGACCCCGCCCGTGCTGGTCGCGAGGGACTCCCCGGCGACGATCCGATCGGCAAGCCCACTGACCGGATCGACTTCCTCGGGCACGATGCCTCGCACGTAGATCGTCCGCGATCGCTCCCCGACGATCGCCATCGCCGGCAGATCGAGCCGCACCGTCCACCACTCGATCCCCTTAACCTCCGCAAGCGCCGCCAGCGCAGCGGACGGATCGCGCATCAACGGGATCGCTGACCCGGTCGCCTTCGTCGGCACGGCGCGGATCTGGGCGTGCCCCGTGTCGAACCGGGTCGCTGTCTCGAACATGTCCCGGAGGTTGGCGTTGGCGAACCCGAACATGAGGACGAGGAAGTACACCGGACCGAGGACCGCCAGCATCGTGAGGGCGGTCCGCCTCCGGTTCCGCCGGAGGTGCCGCAGGGCGAACCTCACTCTCGCCCCTCCAGGCGCGCCACGGTGAAGAACGAGGCGTCGATCCCCAGGCCGAACTCGGGGTCGAGGATCCGCTGGAAGAACTCGTCGCCGCCCCGATCCCGGACCGTGACCTCGGTGGGGAAGAGGAACGGTCCCACCGGGACGGGTGCCCCGAACTCCGCGGTGCGGAGGACCTCGCCCCGCTGGTCGTAGTACACGAGGGCTCTCAGGACGTAGTCCGCGGTCACCGTGACCTCGAGCCTTCCGTAGACCACCGGCGCTTCCGGCCGGGGGACGAGGGTGAGGAGGTACCCGGCGCGCGTTCCATCGGGGCCGAGGATCGGCTCTGCCTGGGCCTCGTGCTCGCCCCACAGGGCCCCGTGGGCCAGGTCCCCGAGCGAAGGCCCCCCACCGAACAGGGCCTCGCCCAGGGCCAGGGAGGGGAGGGCGATCGCCCTCCCCACGGGGGGGCTATAGTACCAGAGCTCGTCGCCCACCTGGAGGTACCCCGCTCCGGCGTCGGCCTCCGGGGCGAGGATCCGCAGGAGGGCGCGGTCCTCCCCGAGGGTCCACACCTCGATCCGGTATTCCCTCGCTCTCCCCGCGACCGTGGCCCGGAGCTCGACCACGGCGTGGAAGCTCTCCCCCCG
>JANLFW010000027.1 GCA_024653305.1 Candidatus Acetothermia bacterium
GCGAGGGGAAACACGTGCAGGCCTTTCCCGAGTACGGCCCCGAGCGCTCAGGCGCCCCGGTGCGCGCCTACAACCGCATCGCCGACGAGGAGATCGTGATCCACTGCGGGGTCTACTCGCCGGACATCGCCGTGGTGGTGGACGAGACGCTCCTGGAGAGCGAGAAGCCGACCGAGGGCCTTAAGCCCGACGGCGTGCTCATCGTGAACACCACCTGCTCGAAGGACGAGATCCGCAGGCGCACCGGGTTCCGGGGGACGATCGTCGTCCTCGACGCGGACCGGATCGCCAAGGAGGCGGGGACCGGGTTCGCCAACGTTCCCATGCTCGGTGCGGTGGCGGCGGTGCTCGGCACCGAGTGGAGGCTCGCCGAGGGGGAGCTGCGGGAGACGATGGGGGAGAAGGTGTCCCGCGAGGTGTTGGAGAAGAACGTGGCCGCGCTGCGCGCCGGCTACGACGCGGTGAAGGGGGTGCGCGGTGGCCGCTAGCCTTAAGGGTTGGAAGGAATTGCCGATCGGCGGGGTCATTCCCGGTGGCGCCACCCCGGAGCTGAACAAGACCGGCGGTTGGCGGGCCGAGCGTCCGATCTGGGACCAGGAGAAGTGCATCCAGTGTCTGCAGTGCTGGCTCCACTGCCCAGACGATGCGATACGGATCAGCGGACAGAAGGTGACCGGCGTCGACTACGATTACTGCAAGGGGTGCGGGGTGTGCGCAGCCGTGTGCCCGGTGGACGCGATCGCCCTTGAGCCGGAAAGGGAGGGGACATGCGCAAGGTGATGACCGGCCACAAGGCGGTGGCCGAGGCGATGCGCCAGATCGAGCCGGACGTGGTGGCGGTGTACCCGATCACCCCCCAGTCCGAGATCGCCGAGTACTACGCGGAGTACGTCCACGACGGGATCGTGCACACTGAGCTCGTGCCGGTGGAAAGCGAGCACTCCGCGATGTCCGCCTGCGTGGGGGCGGCGGCGGCCGGGGCCCGGGTGATGACCGCCACCGCCTCCCAGGGGCTGGCCCTGATGGTGGAGATCCTGTACATCGCGGCGAGCATGCGCCTTCCGATCGTGATGGCCCTCGCCAACCGGGCCCTGTCCGGGCCGATCAACATCCACTGCGACCACTCCGACGCCTACCTCGCTCGGGACTCCGGCGCGGTCCAGATCTTCTGCGAGTCCGCCCAGGAGGCCTACGACTACACCCTGATCGCCCAGCGGATTGCCGAGCACGAGAGGGTCCGGCTCCCGGTGATCGTCAACCTGGATGGGTTCACCCTCACCCACTCCAGCCAGGTGGTGGAGCCCCTCCCCGATGAGGTGGCCAAGAAGTTCGTGGGGGAGTACAAGCCGTTCTATCCCCTCCTCGACGTGGATCACCCCTCCACGTGGGGGCCGTTCGCGATGCCCGACTACTACTTCGAGCTCAAGCGGGCACAGGCCGCGGCGATGGAGGAGGTACCCCCGGTGTTCCTCGAGATCCAAGAGGCGTACAGCAAGGTGTCCGGCCGCAGGTACACCGGGTTCTTCGAGGGTTACAGGCTCGACGGTGCGGAGCGGGCGCTGGTGGTTATGGGATCCACCGCGGGCACGGCCAAGGCGGCGGTGGACGTGCTGCGAACCAAGGGGGAGAAGGTCGGGCTCCTCAAGGTGTGGCTCTTCCGGCCGTTCCCGTCCAAGGAGATCGCCGCGGCCCTTGCCCACGTGGAACGGGTGGCGGTGTTGGATCGGGCGCTTTCGTTCGGGGCGATGGGGGCGGTTTACTGCGACCTCGCCGCGGCGTTCGTCCACGCCACGCACCGGCCCACGTTCGTGAACTACATCTACGGCCTGGGCGGGCGGGACACCACCGTGGACCAGCTCGTTCAGGTGTTCGCCGAGCTCACGGATGCCCGTCCGGACGAGGGCCTTAGGTACATCGGCCTCAGGGAATGAAGGAGGCAGCGTGCCGAACATCAAGACGTTAGCCCAACGCGAAGAGGCCCAAGTGCGGTTCACCGGCGGGCACTCCCTGTGCGCCGGCTGCGCCGAACCGATGGTGGTGCGCACCGTGCTCAACGCCATCCCCGATCCGGTGGTGGTGGCCAACGCCACCGGGTGTCTCGAGGTGGCCACCAGCCGCTACCCGGGCACGGCGTGGAACGTGCCCTGGATCCACGTCGCCTTCGAGAACGCGGCCGCGGTGATCGCCGGGGTTGAGGCGGCGTACAAGGCCCTTGTGCGGGCAGGGAAGTTCGACCGCCGCATCCGGTTCGTGGCGTTCGCCGGCGATGGCGGGACCTACGACATCGGCCTCCAGGCCCTGTCCGGGGCCCTGGAGCGGGGGCACGACTTTCTGTACGTGTGCATCAACAACGAGGCGTACATGAACACCGGGGTCCAGCGGTCGAGTGCCACCCCGCGCTGTGCCTCGGCCACCACCGCCCCGGTGGGGAAGGCCATCCCCGGGAAGCCCCAGGACAGGAAAGACCTCACGGAGATCGTGGTCGCCCACCGCGTGCCGTACGTGGCCCAGGCCGCGGTGGCCAACCTGATCGATCTCGCGAACAAGGTGGAGCGGGCCATGCGCTACGAGGGGCCGAAGTTCCTCAACGTCCTCACCACCTGCCCGCTTGGGTGGCGGACCTCGCGCGATAGCGCGATCCAGCAGGCGAAGCTGGCCGTGGAGACCCGGTACTGGCCGCTGTACGAGGTGGCCGAGGGCCGCTACAAGATCACGTACAAGCCGAAGAAGGAGGTGCCGGTGGAGGAGTGGCTCAAGACCCAGGGCCGGTTTCGGCACCTGTTCCGGTCCCCGGATGGGGAGGCCATCATCGCCGAGCTCCAGGCGGCGGTGGACCGGTACTGGGACGAGCTTCTCCGGAAGGAACAGTGCCTGTCCGGCGGGGAAGAAGGGTGAGATCTGGCGAGGAGGGGCCCAGGCCGTGGTGGGCGGGCTTGGGCCGCGACCTTCTGCTGGGGGCAGCGGTGGGAGCAGCGGTGGGGACGGCGTTCCGCGATGCCGCGTTCGGCACCGCCTGTGGGGCCAGCGTTGGGCTTCTCCTGCACCTGCACTTCCGGTTGCGGGTTCGCAGCCGCTAGCCCTATGCCCATGACACAGTTGCGGGGGGACCCGGATCCCTTCCGCCCTCAGTTCGGCGTGGATCCGCGGCGCTCCGTACGTTCCCCGGCTCCGGGCGTGGATCGCCTCGACCCGTTCCTGTAACCGCACGTCCTCCCGCGCCCGGCGTGACGGAAAGTGCCCGAGCCACGCGTAGTACCCACTGCGGGAGACCTCCAGTACGCGGCACATCGTGGCCACCGGGTAGCGAGCCTGGTGTGCGCTCATGAACTCGTAGACTCGGGCGGTACCGAGCCGGTCTCCCGAGCGAACCAGGCCACGGCTTTTGCCAAGATCTCCCGCTCCAGGCGGAGCTGTCGGTTCTCACGGCGCAGCCGGCGCACCTCCTCCCGCTCCCCCGTCGTCATCCCCGAAGGGTCGAGGCCCTCGTCGCGGTCTGCCTGTCTTACCCAGTGGCGGATCGTCTCGTAGCAGGGCTCGAACTCCCGGGATAGCTCCCGTGGCGTCCGCCCAGCCCGTACGAGCTCCACCATCTGCCGCCGGAACTCCGGCGGATACGGCGGTCGTGTCCTCGGCATCGTGGACCCCTCCCTTTCAAGCCCTAACCTGTCCACGAAACCGGGTCAACTTCACTGAAGTGTCAACAGTATTTCGAGACTGGACAGACTAGTCCAAGCGTTGTCAGTAACTCGTCTAGCTCGATCACGTTGATTGTCATCTCGTCTGCTAGGGAGGACAGCAGAACGCTCTCAATGAACTCACCATGTTCTGGAGGTACAAAGCCGCTGTGCTGAGACCGAGACAAGAGAACCATGACTGGGAAGACCTTATTGATGCGCAGGAACTCCATGAGTTGAAGCACCGTATTGTAGATTTGTTCATTGTTTTGCGTTCGCTGGCAAGGAGGACCGTCATAGTCTCTATGGACGAGATAGTACTTCCCCCTTTCCTCCATGCAAGTCACCCGACTCCCAAACGCAAGTTTCCAGGGATGTCGTTTGTCCCTCAAGAACGCAGCATACGCATCTCCGGTGATCTCGATCCGGACGGTCTCTCCATTGCTGTCGGAGCAAGAGAAGTAGTCAAAATCGATATCGAGAACTACGGGGCGCGTTGTGGCAAAGGGATGTGATGGTGTGAGAGTGTGCAGCATTGGCAAGCGCCGAGCGCCTGCCTCTGCTCGGGACTTGAGTGTGTGCACACGAAAGAAATAAGCATTCCCTACCTGCTCAACACGGATGTCCAGGGGTATGGATCGACGGCAAAGCCCATCACGGCGCACCCAGTAGAGCTCCTCAAACACCCGTTGGTGGACGAGCGGGATGAGGAAATCGCATATCCGCAGGTAGTCGAAGGTGCAGACGAAGATGTCGCTCAGTGGCTGCGAACGCACATCCGCTGGTCCTAAAAGCACTGGGCACGCCAGGTCGTGGTGTTCATCAATGTGCACCAAGGCATTCCCGTGAGGGGGCAGCAACCCCATCTTGATCGCGTAAGAGATGACAAGATAGGCCTCGCGATGTTCCTCGACTACGAAGACGGGGATTGCATTCCCATTTGCACCTCGTTCATCCCAGAAAACATGTGATGGAGGGGTAACTCTGTCACACATAGCTACTCGCCTGCCGCGTGAACATGGAGTGGTAGACACCTTTCAGTGCCATCAGCTCCTCATGTGAACCTTCCTCCACGATACGCCCGTTCTGCAGAACAACCACCCTATCAGCGCCGCGGGCTAGGGACAGGCGATGGCTTACGATGAGGGCCATTCTCCCACGGGTGAGTCCACGGAGCGCCTGCAGGATTTCGTACTCACTCTGCGGATCAATGGCTGCCGTGGGCTCGTCTAATATCACAAGCTCAGCCTTGGGCTTGCGAAGCAGCGCACGGGCAATGGCCAGACGTTGCCATTGGCCCTCAGAGAGGTCGGTACCTCCGTCGAGCATCTTGCCCAGTGGTGTGTCCAAGCCATATGGCAGTTTCTCGATGACCTCTCCCAAACCAGCTTCCCGAGCCACTGCCAGCAGCGTGTCATCCCGATCAACCTTCGAAAGGTCGCCGAAAGCGATGTTTTCCCGGATGGTAACAGGGAAATGCGCATAGTCCTGTACGACGACAGCAATCCGATCACGGAGCTCCTCGACATCCATAGATCGGATGTCGCGCCCGTCCCAGGTGATGACACCTTCGTCTGGGTCGTAGAGACGGACTAGCAGCTTGGTCAATGTGGTCTTTCCAGCTCCATTCTCACCGACAAGGACCACTGTCTCTCCAGGCCTAATGCAGAGGTTGATCATGTCAAGGGCGGGCCGTTCACTCCCTGGGTAGGTGAACCGTACATTCGAAAGGCAAATGCCGCGACGTCCGGAATCCGGGGTGGCAGCCGTCACCAAGGAAAGACGCGGCTTCAAATCAAGCAGCGCGAAAATGGGACCTACGCCAAGCGCCGCTTGGTAGACCTCAGCCCCCTCATAGATGAGTAACTCAAGACTCCTGCGCACCTGAAAGATTAGGCCCGCGTACAGCGCCAGGTCTCCTGGCGTGAACCCACCTCGAAGAACCCCGTCCACAACGAACGCATAGGGGACCGCTGCTCCAACAGCACTGATAACCGACGATCCAGCAACTGCCCACGTACCATGCGTACGCACAGCACGCATGGCCTGGAATGTGGTCTGAAACAGTTTCGTCCAGCATCCGAGGAAGAGATCTCGAAGTCCAAAGAGCCGTACCTCCTTGGCGTAAAGCTCGGTAAGCAAGACCCGCTCATACAGCCTCATCTTTCGCACGTTCTCAGCCTGCGCCCTCTCCACTTCCCAGCTGCGATCTTCAACGCGTCCCTGGATGATGACAGCGGGGATTGCCGTGAGAAAAAGCAGAAGTGGCACCCACCAGCCGATCGCGAATGTAAACAAGAGCGCTGGCACGAACGCGAACACGCCGACCATCATGCGCCCAACGCCGGTAGCAAGCCGCCAAAGGCGTTCTACACCTTGCTCGGCCAACTGAAGGGTGTTCAGAAGCTGCGGATCCTCAAAAACCGCGATATCCTGGAAGCCAGCCACTTTGGTCAGCAAACGCCGTCGTGCCTCCCCAGTGGTGCGGTCCCGTAGGTTATCAATCGCCAACCCACGGAGCGTCTCGATGGAATCCAAGATGAAGGTGAGTATAACGAACGCCGCGATGGCCAAGGGGAGCAGCGAAGCACCCAACTCACCAAATATGCCATGGGGGGCTGTCCCTGCCAGCCGGGCAACCTCGTCGATCACGACCTTGCCCACGTAGAGAAGGAGAGTGGGGCCAGCGCCATAGAATACGTTCAAGGCAATTAAAATTCGTATCTCGTTCTGGGAAGCAGACCAAACCAAGCGCAACGCCCGTCCAATTGATGTCGTGGGCCGCATAACTTCCCCCTAGGATGTTATGGAAGACTCACCGTTGCCAAGGGTGTTCTGTCTTCAGAAATGCTCTCTTGGCAACAAGGGTTACACCGCTCCATCTCGGGCGCAAAATCACGCAGAATGAAGCATAGCACGGCCTCGTCCTCCAGGCAACACCGCGTTGCCGGACTTGACTAGTTGAAAGTTCTCAAGGCCCGGGATCAGGACGTTGAGGCACGTGATCCCTAGAGAAGATTGGTATGCAACAGAGTAGAAAATGTGAAAACCTCTAGCCTCAACTAGGTTTACCAGTACAGCTAGGTATTCATCAAGATCCCCCGGAACAGCCGGGGCCACAATGTCAGCGAAGTCGCGCACCTTGAACAGACCTTGATCCACTAATGCTGCGACGTTCATCCGGGCGGCGGCCTGATACCTTGGGAACCTATGAAGGGCGGATAGGATTGCTACGTGGTCATCGTGACAGTCTGCGGCGAATCGCTCCTGAACATGCATATCCTGTAGAGCTTCGAGCATGGCGCGCTCCACCGCATATTCCCTGGAAAGTGAACAACCGCATCCCCTGGGCTGGATTAACCCCTCCTGACGCATGATCACAGCGCAGAATGAAGGCACACCTATGTCTGTCGTAATGTCAATTATCATGACTGGAACACCTGCAAGCTCAGTGATCTCGTTATATAGCGCTCTGAGTCGCAAAGGGAGGGTATCGGGAGCAACTAGCCGAACAGGTCGAGGTGGCTCGGAGAGGAAAGTGGAGATTAGGAAAAGAGACTCCGCATCGCGCTCGATGCGTTCACACACGGCATGAATCATAGCCTCCGTGAGGTCAAGGCCCAGTGCGGTCCCGCTATTGGTACAGTACCTCCGGATTCGCGTGTAGTCAAAGCTATCACCAGGTAGTGGGTAATCGGGGTAGTCTGGGGTTGTCAGCACCAGGGGATATAGCGCCAGCATATCCGACTCAGTAACCCCCTTGTACGGGCGGCACGGTACCTTGGCGCCTGGGTGGTGCTGCAACAAGAGTTCTACCGCTTTGTCACGGGCCAGGATTTCCTGATGTGGCAATTCGGCTATCACTGACCAGATGTACCCCTCTGGCGATCTGTTCTGCAGGGGAGGCTCGTCTGCAGGGGAGGCTCGCCGCGATTACTCGCGCTACTGATTAAGTGCTCGAGCGCTTCGGCAATAGCGCTTGCAGTTGACTGCAGCCCAATTCCCTTGCCCATGCCTTCGCCAACAACACGCCCATCCTCTCGATAGAGGAGGCAGTGCCGGGTCGCCAATCCCTGGCCATATGTTCTTATCTCGGCACGGAGGTGGAAAGACTCGATCTCCTCGTAGAGGAGACGCAGCGCTTCTTGCGGCGGTACACGTCGCTCGGGAATACTGGGCACAAACTCAGGAATCGGCATCTATTGCCCATTCGGAAGAACGACGTCATGCACCTCTGTTCTTGCCCCTAACCCCCCTGCTCAAGCTCGGCCACTGGCTTCA
>JANLFW010000028.1 GCA_024653305.1 Candidatus Acetothermia bacterium
CACCCCCGGCTGGCGGTCGTTCGTCGTGGCCAAGAACAGCTCAGGTCCGTTTGGATCTGCCTTGCGTACGCCCTCCTCGCTTTGGTACCCCGCGTCTGCCACCCTTGCCACCCTCCCCCTCACTCCCGCCGTGGCCAGCTCCTCGGCCACTTTCCCTGGCATCGGGTGCAGTTGGTGAACATCGTTCTGATCTTGAGTGACCTCGGCCGCCACGATGACCTGGTCCTTCGTCACCATCACCTGGGCGTTGTACCCCTGCACGTACCCGGTCCGGGTCTTCATGATTCGGCTCTCAGGATCCGTTAGGTTGGCCTTGGCTTCTCTGCGGGGCGTGGGGTCCGGAGCCTTCGGCTTCCGCCCTCGCCTGGTCTTGCCGGTGACCTCCTGCTCGCGCTCTCGCGCCTCCGTCCCGTCCAGCACCACCACCCCGACCTTCACCAGCCCCGCCCGAACACACAGGTGCAACACCTCGGTGAACAGCTTCCCGATCTCTTCCGTAAACTCCTGCCGGAACCGGGCGATCGTGGTGTGGTCCGGCCGCTGGTTCGCCGTGATCACCCGGAACGACACACGGTCCTCACACGCCCGCTCGATCTCCCGGGAGGAGCGCACTCCTAGGCTGTACGCGTACACAAGCAGCGCCACCATCATCCGCGGCTCGTACGCCGCCCGGCCCCACCCATCCTCGCGGTACTTACGCTTGAAGTTGTAGCCCATCGCTCCCCCAATCAGCCCGGTTGTCCGTACCCTACCACCATTCGCTCTCTCAGGCTAACAAGGGTTTGCGCAACAGGCTCTTCAGTGCCCTCTGCTCATGTTGCCTGAACGTACTGACCTGGTGCGCGAAAGCACACAAGACGGGGTTTGGAATACCCCCGAAAATGTGACACCAATCGGGCTCACCGGCCCGCTCACCAATCCTGTAAGCCAACCCTCTATTCACACTCTGCAGCGCCAGCTCAGCGATATCTTCGTGGGTAGACAACATGCTCCAGGCATAGCCAGGGCTTTCGCACGGGATTGCAAGAAGCGCTGCACACGCTACCGCGAGTCTGCTGCCCCTTCTAGTCGGCATCGCCTCCGCCTGACTTGCTCCGTACCGATTCCACGCCCGCCTTCACTGCCCTCTCTTCGGCTGGAAGGGCCAGCCCCCCGTGCGCTACTTGACGACGCGGGGACGGTCATCCCCTGCCCCCCGGTCAACCGGGCACACATGCCCTCCCAGGACCGCAGCACGGCACGACCGGCACGGCCAGAAACCGACCCCGCTACAACCTCAGGTACAGGGTGGCAGAGGCGGAGAGGGGTGCCGGCGTCAGGGCGAGCTTGAGGTCGAGGAAGTCGAGGAGCCTCAGCCAGGCCCCGACCGCTAAGCTCACCGGGCTGAAGCCGACTTCGCCCACGACCTTCAAGTTGGGAAAGAAGTCTAGGTCGGCAATCGCGTAGGGGCGGATGTAGACCCCCTGGTTGTTGTCCCAACCCAGAGCAGTACCACCATGCAGGCTCACCGGGTCGATCCGGATGCTGAGCACTCCGCCAATTTGCATGTACCTGAACTCGATCCCCATTCCGACATCGTGGAAGCTGGCCGCGAACGGTACCGCCAGGTCAACGTCCGATCCAAGGGAGAGCCGCAGCTTGGCAGACGCGCTGTAGGTCATGTACGCCGGGGGTGGCCCGGCCTGCCGACCATACGAGAGGGCTATTCCGAACTGCAGGAAGCCACCGATGCCCACGCCGAGCCCGGCTTTGGTCTCCCAGTAGCTTGGGGAGGTGACGGGTAGGCCCACGCCGAGGTGAGTCTCCCACTCCCCGCCGCGCAGCGTGTAGGCCGTGGGGCGGTGGACGCCGGTAGTCGGAGGGCGCTCCCGGAACGATGCCGCGCCGCCGGTTACCGTCACGGCAACCAAGAGCAGAACCGCCGCTCTTCGCGCCACCCGCGTATGTCCTATCTCCCTCATGCCTGCCTCACCCCCGCGCGTTCCTCAGTTCTCCCACTTCAGGCTCACGTCGTCGATACGGAAGACCGTAGGCCGTGTTTCGTCCGTCCAGACAACGAACGCAAACCGCACCGACTGCCCCGGGAGTCCGGGATTCAGCGGGACCGTCTGCGTTACGAACCGGTAGTCACCTCGGTAGGTTTGTGCAGTATTGGACAGCTCTCCAATCAGCCCAACGATCTCCGTCCCCGTGGCGTCAACGAGAACAATCAGCATTCGATCCAGGGGCGCCGTATCCCGGGGTTCCTCGGACGTAATGTTGTGCCAGAAGCTCACGGTGAGTCTCGTCGCACCGCCAGGGATCGTTATCACTTGGTATAGCATCCCTTCGGCGGTGTTCTTCGGCCTCCCGCTGAGGTCGACCCCACCCATCGCGTATCCGGGCTGTGTGCGGTAGTCAGGGAAAGAGCTGGGATTGGCCCCCACCCAGAAGTCCCCCACCACTCCCCAATTGACACCGCCTTCTGAGAAGCTCCCATTCTGCAGAAGCTCCTGCGGAACGAACAGCTCATCCCAGGAGCAGCCCGTAGCACAAAGGAGCGGCATCCCAATCAGAATGCAGCCCGCAACAAGGAACCTCGCGTACCTCGTCAACCTTGCCCCCCGCATCTCGGCCTACCTCCCCTTGTGTCTACTCCAAGCCTTCCTGTCTCCCCGCGTCTCCCCCTCAGACTGCCAATCAGCTCCGCAAGCCCTCCAGGCAAGGAGGGACCTTAGTCGGCCTATCTCCCACGACCGCGAGACTCGGCCGTGACCACCTACACGTAGGAATCTCTCTTGGCCCCCCAGGACCGCATCTGCTTCAGCGTTGCCCCGTCCCGGCCGAGGAAAGCTCTATTCCAAACGACAAGCGGTGCTGGGGTGCCAGATGCGGGTGCGTTACGAATGCGTAGTCCAGGGCGAACATGCCGTACCGCACCCCAAATCCAAGGCTCCAGATGACCGCACCCTCGCTGCGCAGACCGGCCCGCACCGCAATCGCAGGAACCGGGAGCCACTCCAGCCCTGTCCGGATGCCCTTACCAGGGGCGAAATCGGCGACTACAGTCCAGGAATCGAAGAGCGTGACCGAGGTCCCGATGACAACACCTCGGAGCCAGTCCGCTTCGTGGCCGCTGCCGTACTTGATGGGGACGCCTGCGAGGTTCTCCAAGACGAGGCCCAGCCCCAACCCAGTGAGGGATCCCGTGCCGAGCCCGGTGTTCGACCACCCGTAGAAGAACGAAAGGTCAACCGCGAGGCCGCTTCCGCTGCCTGGATCAAGGGTGCTAACAGTGAGGAACTTGACCTTGAGCCCCAGGCCGAAATCTCGGAGAAGGGGAAGGGTTCTCAAGAAAGCAACGTCGGCCCCGCGGATTCCGGCGCCGGCGACGAGCGCATAGGTTCGGTAAGAGAAGTGTCCGATCACGTTTCCCACCTCGTCTACCTGGGGAACATCCCCGAGGTCGAGGAAGTGGATGCCCAGGCCGAGGCGGGGCAACACCACGGCCACCTGGCCAAGTATCCCGAGGTCCCGTCGCACCTCGCCCGACGAGAGGGCCGACAGACCGTCAAGGCCCCCCAAGCCGGCCGAGTTGAAGAAGAGGGCGTTCCCATCGTCAGCAAGGCCCACGAATGCCCCGCCCATGGCCAGGGGGCGAGCGCCCATCCCCAGCTCCAGAACCGAGCCAACGTTGCTGTAGTCTTGTGGAAACGCAGACAAGAAGAGGAGGCACCCACCACCGAGGATCGCCGCAATTACCCGATAATGAACCCGTAGCACAGCCTCACCTCCCTACCGCTGGATGACCATCTTCCCTTGCCCAATGACCCTTCCATCGGCGATGAGAACGTAAACGTACGGCCCGTTGGCGAGAGGGATCCCGTTCCGATCCACCGGATTCCACCTGCCAATCGCTGGATAGCGGGTGGCGGCCGCATCAAGCGGGATCTCGATTACAGGGCGTCCTCCCACATCGTAAACCACTAGCTTCGCGGTTTGCGTTCCCGTGGGCAGGTAGTAGAAGAAGGCTGCGCCGTCACTCGCCACCGGGTTGGGGGCACAGATCACCGACGGGCCGGCGCCGGGCGGCATTGGTGGTTCAGACGGCGGTGGCGGGAGGTCCAGCGGGAAGACTACCGGCTCGGGTTCATGGACTGCGGGGCAGGTGACGCACATCGTAGTAGCCCGTGCTGTGTATAGGAGCCGCAGGCTAAGCCCCGGTACATTGGACTTCAGGTAGTACCCGTACCACGGGTCAATGGTAGTCGCAGGGGTATAATTACCTTCGGTTGCTCTGAACCCCCATAGCACGCTTCCTATCCAACCCGCAGCCACGGCGTCGCTCCACGACTTGGTCTCCGACCCCCTCCCCACCAGGATCGCCGTCTTTGGATACGGCCACGGAGCGCTTATCTGGTGCCAGTCAGCGGTGGAGAGGTCGATGGTGACGTCCGCGGTTATTGGGGTGCCGGTGATCGTTACCGTCTTGTTAGCCGGAAGCTCGACCCAGTAACCCCTGATCGGCTCGATGGTAGTGACGTTTTCCCACCTTCCAGTGACAGGGTGCTTGGCGCGACCACCGTAGGGAGCAGCATCGGCCGCCACCGGGGTCGATACCAAATAGAGGCCCGCGACCACACCGTAGGTGTGCTGGGGCCGGCCAGGAGAAGGCACGACCTGTCCTAGAGCAGCAGCAATGGCCGTCGTGGCCTCAGGAAGGAATTTCCTATACGACGAACCATCCTTCCAAGTGCTAAAGTTGTCCCACCCCTTGGGGTTCTCTGAAAGAGCCCGAGCGGCTTGCGCGTTGAAGTCGGGGTCGAACAGACGGTGTGGTTCGTTGCTATGGTTCCAGTATGTATTGATCTGCCAGAGCCCGATGGCGCAGTAATCCGGAACGGGAACATCCCTATCGCCGCAGTTGCCTGGGTCGCCCTGGCTCTCCGCCCTCGCAATAGCATATGCTACAACCCTGCTACTCGCTGTTGTGCCATCATGCAGGGTGACTTCTCTCTCTGGAAAATGCGTTATCACCAGGGCCGCGAGATCTCTGTCGGTTAGCTGACCGCTGCAGTTCCTCGACCCCCAGCACGAGCACTGTGTGGAGAAATGAAGCGTGAAGGTGAGCACCTGACCACTCACTAGGGTAGGCTTCTCACGGGGATATACAGGTGTAATGCTCAGTAGATCGGCACCTGGAGGTCCTCCAGAGGTATAGGAGAGACTGTAGATTCCCGGGACCGCCTCGAACTCAGCCTCGACAGAAGTGCCTACGTGTTTTGTAGGTCCGTCGATCTTGTACGTCACAGCCCCTCGCCAAGGATTACCGTTCAGGTTGGCAAGAACCCTAACGATGCTAACTTGCGGACCAGGCAGCTCTTGCACATAGGTCCCCCCTCTCAGCATCGTAGCATTAGTGGTGATGGTCACGCTCTGATCGGCGGGCGTCCGCCAACCGGAGAGTGTCTTGAACGTGATGACATAGGTGGTCCCGGCGGGCAGTTTATGAATGTACTCGCCGCTGTTCTTCCACCCCACGTCAGGTCCGCTGGTCAGTCGCCACTGAGCGCCAGCGCTGCGCGCATCAGCCGGCTCGATCGTTACCCGCAGGGAGCCGTACTCCTGAGCGCCTGTGGCGCTCCAAAGAGCCTCCCATTCCTTCAGTAGATCGCCAACGTACCCTCCATTTCCACTCCACGTGTTTAGCGCGGTCTCTATCTGTTGGCGGTCGAAACGTTCTCTGGCTAGCATGGCTCGGATGGCATCGTAGTATCCCAAACGAAGGGTTCGCGCTGTTGCATCAATACCCGTGCTCCGATCTGGGTAGTTCTTCACGCCAACTGAGTTAAAGTCCCAACTGCCTTCCATCCGCATTGTTGCGGCTAGAGGATTCCAGCAAGCACGTGTGTTCTCGTATCGCTTCCATTTGTCGAGAGCATCAACTCCGAAGTCTGTGACTCCGATGCCCAACGCCCGGAGCACGTCTGCAAAGAACACTCGGTCAACCGCTCTTCCCTCAGTACACGTGGGGGGAGTGGTCGCAAACACCAGGGTAAAGGTGACCGTGCCCCCGGCCGTAAGGGTCTGGGTGGAGTTGGGAGTGACGCCGGTCCGGGTGGCACCCGGGGGCCCCCCGGATTGATAGGTCAAAGTATAGCTTCCGGTGGGCATGTTCGGGAACGTTGCGGAAACCGCCGTTCCATCACGATTCTGGGGGCCAGCGATGCGGTAGCTCACCGAGCCAGACCAAGTTCTTCCATCAAGCGTGGCATGGACCTGGATGGTGCCGGTCCCGGGAGGTGAGGGCGACACGTACACCGCCGTCATCGTGTAGTCGGCGTCCATTGTGATCGTGGTCGTGGTGGTTGTAGCCCAGTCAACCCCGTTCCGCTGCCACTTCTCGAAGTTGTTGCCCCCGGCTGTCGCAGGCGCGGTAAGCGTCACGCGCGTGTTGCTGTCGTAGGTCCGCGTAAACGGCGTCGCACCACTGCCCCGGCCTCCGGTGTCGTTCGGGCTAACGGAGATCGAGACTCCACCATTCGGGTTTAGGGAGTTCACGGTTAGGTTGCGGGTTGTGACGATTGGGTATAGACCGAAGTCGCGCGCAGCAATTTCCCCGGCGGGCACAGTTACGTTGTACAGCGTCTGGGGTTGGTAACCGTCCGCAGAGACTTTCAGGGTGTAGGCCCCTGCTGGTACCGTAAGCGTATAGTTTCCGCCGCTGACCGTTCTGGTCGAGGCATAGCTTGGCCCGGTTGCTTCTACCAGAGATCCTACAATCCCCTGCCCCGTGCCCATTGCTACTACCCGACCGATAATCCTTCCCGTCTGCGGAGACGTGGTCGTGAAGTTCAGGGTGAAGGCGATCGTCCCGCCGGCGGTGAGGGTCTGGGGGGAGGATGGGGAAACGTTGGTGAGGGTAGCCCCACTAGGGCCCCCGGAATGAAACTCGAAAGTCCAAATCCCCGGCGGAAGGTCCCTGAACACCGCTGGAACCATCGCGGCTCCTTCCACCTTCCAAGTCCCGGGCCCGATGAGCCGAAAGTAGTTTATCACACCTTCCCAGGTTTTTCCATCAAGCGTGGCATGGACCTGGATGGTGCCGGTCCCGGGAGGTGAGGGCGACACGTACACCGCCGTCATCGTGTAGTCGGCGTCCATTGTGATCGTGGTCGTGGTGGTTGTAGCCCAGTCAACCCCGTTCCGCTGCCACTTCTCGAAGTTGTTGCCCCCGGCTGTCGCAGGCGCGGTAAGCGTCACGCGCGTGTTGCTGTCGTAGGTCCGCGTAAACGGCGTCGCACCACTGCCCCGGCCTCCGGTGTCGTTCGGGCTAACGGAGATCGAGACTCCACCATTCGGGTTTAGGGAGTTCACGGTTAGGTTGCGGGTTGTGACGATTGGGTATAGACCGAAGTCGCGCGCAGCAATTTCCCCGGCGGGCACAGTTACGTTGTACAGCGTCTGGGGTTGGTAACCGTCCGCAGAGACTTTCAGGGTGTAGGCCCCTGCTGGTACCGTAAGCGTATAGTTTCCGCCGCTGACCGTTCTGGTCGAGGCATAGCTTGGCCCGGTTGCTTCTACCAGAGATCCTACAATCCCCTGCCCCGTGCCCATTGCTACTACCCGACCGATAATCCTTCCCGTCTGCGGAGACGTGGTCGTGAAGTTCAGGGTGAAGGCGATCGTCCCGCCGGCGGTGAGGGTCTGGGGGGAGGATGGGGAAACGTTGGTGAGGGTAGCCCCACTAGGGCCCCCGGAATGAAACTCGAAAGTCCAAATCCCCGGCGGAAGGTCCCTGAACACCGCTGGAACCATCGCGGCTCCTTCCACCTTCCAAGTCCCGGGCCCGATGAGCCGAAAGTAGTTTATCACACCTTCCCAGGTTTTTCCATCAAGCGTGGCATGGACCTGGATGGTGCCGGTCCCGGGAGGTGAGGGCGA
>JANLFW010000029.1 GCA_024653305.1 Candidatus Acetothermia bacterium
GTACGCGGAGGCGGATCGCCTCCGGGTGGTGGAGGCTGCCTCCGCGTACACCCGCGGCCGCCCCGGGCGTGGGCGATCCTTCAACCCTTCCAGCCCTAGGCGAGCGAACCGACTGCGCCACAGGCCCACCGTAGGCCGTGAGGCGCCCAGTGCCTGGGCGATCTCCACGTTCGTCTTCCCTTGGGCGGCCAGAACCACGATGCGGGCACGGAACACGTCCCGTTGGGACGATGTCTTGGCCCGCACGGTGCTGGTCAACGCTTCACGCTCCTTCTCCGAAAGCTCAACCCTCGGTGCAGCGCTCATGCCCCGAGCATAGCACTCCGACATCGCAAGGAAATTTGAGGGACGAGACACTAGTTGGAGAGTTGTCTCATACAAGATGAGCATGAAGGAGGCCCGAGGTTCTCACGCAAGATGAGCGCGAGCGTGGATCGCGGGCAGACGTGAGTCGCAATCTGGGAGGCGATGGCCGTCATGGTGAGCGACTCGCGTGTGATGACAATGGAGGAGCTGGCCGCCTTTCTCGCGTCGAGCGGGACGTTGAGGTTCCGAGGCCAGACGCGCCAGGCAACCTACGCCTGGGTGGAGAAGACCCTGCGGAAGTACGGGTACATCTCGCGGTCGAGGGCCGACAAGGGACTGCTGCGGCAGTACCTCGGGAAGATGACCGGCTACTCCCCCGCGCAGCTGACGCGCCTCATCGCTCAGTACCGCCGCACGGGGCACGTGCAGCTACGGGGCTACAAGCGCCACCGGTTCCCCGTCAAGTTCACCCGTGACGATCAGGCACTCCTCGCGGAGGTGGACAACGCCCACGACCATCTCTCCGGAGCGGCGACCCAGGCCATCCTGCGCCGGGAGTACACCGTGTTCGGGCGCCGGAGCACGATCTCGGTGGCGCATCTGTACCGGCTACGCCAAGGGTTCGCCTACCGCCAGCGGAGCCTCACCGTGCACAGGACGAAGCCCACCACGGTCCGCATCGGCGAGCGCAGGAAGCCCAACCCCCAAGGTCAGGCTGGCTACTTGCGGGTGGACACGGTCCATCAGGGGGATCGGGACGGGGAGAAGGGGGTCTACCACGTCAACACGATCGACGAGGTCACCCAGTGGGAGAACCTGGGGTGCGTGGCGCGGATCAGCGAGCACTACCTGGTGCCTGTGCTCGGGGAGATCCTCGCCCAGTACCCGTTCCGGATCCTGGGGTTCCACGCTGACAACGGAAGCGAGTACATCAACCGTGTTGTGGCGGAGCTGTTGGAGAAGCTGCGGATTGAGTTCACCAAGAGCCGGGCTCGGCAGACCAACGATCAGGCCCTCGTGGAAGGGAAGAACGGGGGCATCGTGCGCAAGCAGATGGGGTACGGATGGATCGCCCACGGTGAGGCGGAGAAGATCCAAGCGTTCTACAGCAAGACGCTCAACGTCTACCTCAACTACCACCGCCCGTGCGGGTACGCAACCGAGGTCGTAGACCGCAAGGGCAAGATCCGCAACCGCTACGATGTGTACCTTACGCCGTACGAGAAACTGAGGAGTTTGCCCCAGCCGGAGCAGTACCTCCGGCCGGGGGTAACGATGGCGGAGCTCCCAGCGGATCGCCCAGGCCCACAGCGACACCGAGTACGCCCTCCTCGTTCAGCAGGAGAAGGCCAGGCTCTTCCGCTCCTTCGCTCCACCGGCTACAGTGGCATGACGGCTCACGTCCTCATGCTCATGCTTCGATGCGAGAAGAGTGGGGGGGCGGCCGCCTTGCTCCTGTTCCCATGCGTGTCCACCGCTTCCCTCATTAGCGTGAGGAGCACGTCACGCGCCCGCGATCAACGGGCCCACGACGAGCAGCGTGAGCGCGATGTCCACCCCCACGAATAGGGCCCAGGCTGGGAGCAACCCTGGTTCCTGGGACCGCCGCCAGTACAGGGCCAACGCCCCACCGTCCACCAGCAGAAGCCCGAACGGCAGCGACAAGGCCAGGGACCGGGCGAGCCCGGACGAGAACCAGGCAGCAAAAGGCATCGTGGGCACCAGCCCCGCGGTGAACAGGATCTTAAGCAGCACATACGGCGAAAGCCCCAGCACCAAGAGGATGCGGGCGGTCCAGGTGTGCAGGTCTCCCTCTCCTCCGAACACGTAGTGCCCCACCACCAGGAGCAATCCGGGGACGGCGGCCATCAGGAACAGCGGGATCATGGTCAGGCCGCTCACGAACCCGGATAGCACCGTGAGGAGCATGTGCAGCACGTCGGCCATCTCCACCCGGTTCAGCACGGCCCGTTCGGCAGGGGCCGTGGTCGCATAGTAGATGCGGTAAGCCCCATAGCCGTGCATGTCCGACCACACCGCGTGCCAGCCGTCGGGGGATGGACGCAGTTGGGGCGAGATGGACCAACCGGTGGTGTTGGCAAGGGGACACCAACCCACAATCGCCCCGTCTTTCAACGCCACCACCGCAGGTTGAACCTCGGACCTCCGGCCATCGCTGACCTTAACCCCTACCGCGACCAGGGCGTGGTCCCGCTGTCCAGGAAACGCCACTGGGGTATGGGTATCGGTGGCGCGGTGTGCTCCTTGCGGCGGCAACGGGACGAGGGGGAGGCCTTCCCAAGAGTAGGGGTACTCCTCGGGGAATTCCTCGGGAAGGCTCAACAGGAACGGTTCGGCCCTGTCCGGGGCAGCCAGGGGAGCGGCCACCACGTGCGTCTCGGTCGCCCCCTGCTTGAGCCCGCTGCGGTACTCCACCGAGACCAGGGCGTAGAGCCATCGCGTGTCCAGCGCCACCGTCGGTGCGGAGAACACCGCCCCCAGGCTCACGTTGCCCCCCCACAGGGGACAGGGTGGCATCGCCAGGGCGGCGTCGGCGGATAGCTTGGCATACATGAGCTCCCGTCGCTCGTAGCCGGGCGTGCTCAGCCAGATCACGTGTGTCCAGCCGTCTCCGTCGACGGCCAGTGCCGGCGCTCCGCCGCGCTCTGCGAGGTGCAGCGGGGGGCCTAGAGGGATGCCCTCCTCGTCCAACGCCTGGGCCCATTCCCCTGCGTCCACTGCGTTCCAGACGAGCATGAAGCCGGTGAGGGTGGTTCCCACGGCGTACGCGTCCACACCCTGCTCGGCGGGCGAAACGGGGATGGCCGCCCCGGTCGGGGCGCCGTGGGCGTCGAGGGGTTGCACGAAGATCCGGTACCGGCCAGGAGCGGTGCGGGCCAGGAAGAACAGGGAGAAGCCGTTTGGGGTAGCGAACAGCCGCGGGGCATGGGGGTAATCGAGGGCCAGTGGGATCGGAGAGGGGGCGGTGACATGCCCCATCGGGTCGACTCGGCTCAAGAAAAAGGTGGTGTCGCCGTCAGCCTGGCCGGTCCACACCAGCCACCGGCCGGTGGGGGCGATGGCCAGGGTCGGGGCCTCGCCGACCTCGGTCTCCGCCACCGGGAGTCCCCGGCTCCACCCGGAGCGGATGGGGTCGCTCTTTCGCGGGGCACACCCGCTCAAGGCCGCGAGGAGACACAAGAGAAAGGCCATCCCCTGGGCCCATTGCTTGCGGGAGCACCTGTTCACGCTTTCCATCATACCAAGGGAGGGGAGATCTGCCATGTGGACCGGTTCCGGGCAAAGAAGGCCTCCCCGGTTTCCCGGGGAGGCCCCATTGTCCTCCAACCAACCGTCAGACTACCCGGTGGCCTTCTGCTTAGCAGCGGCGTCGATGCTCCACGTGTCCCAGTGCGGCGTGTCGTGCCAGCGGCGGGTCAGCCAGGGCTTGGTGAGCGCGATCTGCGTGTAGTAGTAGATCGGGGCGATGGCCACGATCTCGTCGCACAGGAGCCGCTCCGCCTCGAAGTACAGCTGCTTGCGCACCTCGGGGTCGGTTTCGCGGCCGGCCCGGCGGGTCAGCTCGTCGAACTTGGCGATGGCCGCACCCACCTCTGGATCATCGGCGCTCATCCGCGTGTCGTTCCGGCCCGCGGTGGGGTTGAACACCTCGTGCACCCAGTTGTTCTCGTCCGGGTAGTCCTGACACCACCCGAGCCGGTACACGTGGGGCACGTTCTCCACCGGGGTATCCTTTCTGATGGTGTTCAGGTAGACCTTCCACTCCTGGGTCTCGATGATGAACTTGGCCTTGGGGAACGCCTTTGCCCACATGGCCTGGATGGCCTGGGCGATGCGGGCGTGAGCCTCGGACACGTTGTGCATGAGCACGATCTCCAGGCCTGCACCGTCAGGATAGCCGGCCTGGGCCATGAGCTGTTGCGCTTCCGTCAGCGCCCGATCGTAGCCCCAGCCGCCGAGCTCCTCGGTGAGGGCCCACGGGGCGATGCGCGGATCGAGGGCGGCGTTACCGAAGATCATCCCCGGGGCGAACGTGTTCGCCGGGAGCTGCCCACCCTTGGTCACCTGCTCGACCAACGTCTTCCGGTCGATGGTCATGGATAGGGCCTTCCGAACCGCGACCTTGTCCATGGGCGGCTTCGTGATGATGAACCCGTAGTAGTAGGTGCAGGGGTAGGGGCGGATGACGAGCTCCTTGGACAGGACCGGATCGGTCTTCACCCGGTCCATCTCCGGGAGCGGCACGCCGCCGGTGTCGAGCTCGTTGTTGAGGTACATCGCGAACTCGGTGGACGCCTCCACCACCATCACCGCGTACACCTCGTCGATGTTGCCGCCACCCCATAGGTCGGCCGGGATGTACGGGTTCTTCACGAACACCATGTGATCGTTGTGGACCCACGTCTTCATCGCGTACGGGCCGTTGGTCACGATGTTCTCGGGCTCGATCCACGCGTCGCCATAGGCGTCAATCGCCCACTCCGGCTGCGGGCGGGCCACCCACATCGACGCGATCTGGCCGAAGTAGCCGGCCGGGGCCTCGAGGGTGAACTGGACCGTGTACGCGTCGAGGGCTTTCACGCCCACGCCATCGATGAGCTCCTGGAAGTTCGGCGCCCCCGGATCGGCGGTGTTCAGGGCCTCACCGCCCTTGATGATGTACAGCACGTACCCATAGTCGGAAGCCGTATTGGGGTCGAGGGTCCGCTTCACCCCGTACTCCACGTCGTACGCCGTGACCGGGCGGGGCTTGCCGTCCGCGTCCAGGTCATAGACCACCTCGCCCTTCTTCGGGTCGTACTTCACCCAGTACACGTCGTTGCGCATGGAGAACGTCCAGGTGAGCCCGTCCTCTGAGACCGTCCAGCTGGTGGCCAGCTCGGGGATGGGGTGCATGTCAACTTCATCCAGGTCGACCAGGCCAAGGAACATGTTCTCGATAATCTCTACGGACGTCGTGTCCGTAGCCAGGGCGGGGTCAGCCGTGGGGGGTTCCGTGCCCAGGTTCCGGTTCAGCACCACCTTCGCCGCCAGCGCCGGCCATACCATCAGGGAGAGCCCAGCAATCGCCAGAACCGCAATCTTGCTCCACTTCACCGCTTACCTCCTTCCTCCCATTTCTGAGGATCTCCAACGCTCAAGCCTGGGACCCAGGAAGCTTCTTCCTCCGGCCATCACCCCCTTTTCCCCAAATCGATGAGGGATAGAGACGTCACTTACTTAGTATACGTACCTCGCAAACGGGGGTCAAACGCATCCCGCAGGCCATCGCCGAGGAAGTTGAACGCAAGCGTGGTTGTGGCCAGAGCCGCCCCAGGGACCAACGTCTCCCACGGGTAGGTGCGCAACCCCTGGTACGTCTCCGAGATCATCAGGCCCCAGCTCGGGGTCGGGGGGGTAACTCCGAGGCCGATGAAGCTCAGGAACGCCTCGGTGAGGATGTACCCGGGGATGGCGAGCGTCTCGGCCACGATGCACGGCCCGATGATGTTGGGCAGCACGTGGCGGAACACGATGCGCAGGTTGCTCGCCCCCACCGCCCGCGCGGCCTCGATGTATTCTTTCTGCTTCACGGAGAGCGTTTGCCCCCGCGCCAACCTGGCCATGCCGATCCAGTTGAGGAGCCCGAGGGCGATGAACAGGAAGAACATGCCCCCCAAGGCCTTGTCGATGTTCACCATCACCCCGATGAACCCGGTGGCCCCCTGGCGGCTCACCGCCTTGAAGTAGGCCTGGAGCAAGATGATGAAGATGAGGAGTGGGAAGCCATACAGGAAGTCCACGAACCGCATCATGACGTTGTCGACGCCGGTCGGGGAAAATCCGGAGATCACCCCATAGGTGAGGCCGATCACCAGGCTGACCGTGGCCGCCACCACCGCCACCGACAACGAGATCCGGGTTCCATAGAGGGTACGGCTTAGGATATCGCGCCCGAGGTAGTCCGTTCCCAGTGGATACCCCGGCGTTCCCGGGGGCAGGTCTCGCTCGAAGAAGCTCGCCTCGGCGTAGTGCTTGGGGGCAATGAGGGGCCGCGGCTCGCGGCCGATGATCTTGGCGAAGATCGTGGTGTCCACGAACAGGGCCACCAGGATGAGGAGGAGCACGTAGACGCCGCCGATCACCGCTGCCCGGTGCTTGAACAGGCGGTGGAACGCTTCCCGCATCGGGCTCCGCCCGACGACCCCCCTCTCCCGTTTGGACCGTGCTTTGCGCAGCCTCATCCTCAGTCGTATCGAATGCGGGGATCGAGCCAAGCGTAGCTGATGTCCACGAGCAGGTTCGCGAACACCAAAAGCAGGGAGTACACCAGGGTGGCCCCCATCACCAGCGGATAGTCCCGGTTGGTCACCGAGGTCACGAAGTACCTGCCCATCCCGGGGATGCCGAAGATCTGCTCCACCACCATGCTCCCGGTGACCACCGCGGCGAACATCGGCCCGAGCACGGTCGCCACCGGGATGAGGCTGTTTCGGAGGCCGTGGAGGATGATCACCCGCCGCGAATGGAGCCCCTTGGCGTAGGCCGTGCGCATGTACTCCTCACGGATCACCTGGAGGAGGCTGGCCCGGGTCAGGCGGGCGATGGACGCAGAATAGGCGGTGCCGAGGGTGAACGCAGGCAGGATCGCATGGAGCCAGAACTTGGCCGATGTGATCGGGGGGAAGAACCCCAGGACAAGCTGCGTGTAGTCCGTCCCCCACCGGGCGGCAGGGAACCACCCCAACTTGAGGGCAAAAATCCAGATCAGAAGTGGGCCGAGCACCACGTTCGGGATGGATACCCCGAGGATGGCCACGAACGTCGCCCCGTAGTCCACAACCGTGTTCTGCTTGACGGCGGCGATGGTCCCCATGGGGATGCCGATGCACAGCGCGAGGAGCAGGGCCAGGATGCCGAGCTGGAAGGAGATGGGGAACGTCCGCTTCAGGATGTCGTTCACCGTTTGGGCGCGGCTGGTGTAGGACGGGCCAAGGTCCAACCGGAGCGCGTCCCAGATCCACTTCCCGAGCTGTACATACACCGGCTTGTCGAGCTGGTACTTCCGCTCTAGGTTCTTGCGGATGCTTTCCGGGAGCTGCTTTTCGCCGCGGAAGTCGAACGGCCCTCCCGGGATGGCATGGGCTAGAATGAAGGTCGCGGTCATGATGGCCAAAAGGACGGGGATCGTCCACAGCAGCCGCCGCACGATATACTGAAACATACTGCAACGCGGTTTATACCTCCGCTGGGCTGGCCTGTCAACCCACCGTGTGCAATCGGACTCCACCCTGCTTGCCACGGCCCACTCCCGTTCCTATCCTATGCCATCCATCGTGAGAGAGGTGAGACGAGTGGCAATCCTGATCGACGCGGACACCCACGTGCTGGTCCAGGGGATCACCGGGAGCGAGGGGGCGTTCCACACCCGGCAGATGG
>JANLFW010000030.1 GCA_024653305.1 Candidatus Acetothermia bacterium
CCCTCCTCTTGGTATCCCTAACGCCTCACCGATCACCTATCACGGATTACGGATCACGGATTACGCGCCTTGCGTACGGCTTCCACCAGCCGCCGGGCCCGCTCGGTGAGGACCTCGTAGTGGCCTTCGGCCACGGCCTTCTTGTCCACGAGCCAGGAGCCGGCGCAGACGGCAGCTGCCCCGGCGCGGATGAACTCGCCGGCGTTGTCGGCGGTGATCCCCCCGGTGGGCACGAGGGGGATTTGGGGGAGCGGACCGTGCACTTCTTGCAAGTACTTGGGGCCGAGCGTGGAGGCCGGGAACACCTTGACCATGTCCGCACCTGCTTCCCACGCGGTGAGGATCTCGGTGGGGGTCATGGCCCCGATGATGGCGGGAACCCCGTACCGGTGAGCCATCTCCAGCACGTCGAGCTTCACCGTGGGGGTGACGAGGAACTGGGCCCCGGCGAGGATGGCCTGGCGGGCGGTGGGAGCGTCGAGGACGGTTCCAGCACCCATGATGACGTCATCGATCTTGCCCACCGCCTCCTCGATCGCCCGCAGGGCCCCTGGTGTGTTCATGGTGATCTCGATGCAGGACAGCCCTCCTTCGCGGAGCTCCTGGGTGATTTTTACAAGGTCTTCTGTAGTCTGGACTCGGATGATGCCCAGTGCTCCAGCCTCGACCAATTGCTTCAAAGCTTTCCCTTTGCTCACCGCCCCTCCTTTCGCCGAAAACGGCGGGTTCACGAAGGATACCCTTCTTCTTTGCCTAAGACAACAGTATTTTTGCTAAAACTAAACTTGCGCCCCCAGAAGGCAGGGCTCCCCCGTCCGCGGACAATTCCTGGCCAAACACGTATTCCGAAGCCGGAGAACGCAGGAACACCACCCCTCTGGCCCAGGGTGCGCCGCCTCCGAGCCAGCGATTCGACGTGAGACGTCCCAACTTGTCACCGTCACATCCACCCCATGCCTCGCCAAGGTCTCGGCCACCGAGGCGGCTTGCCCCACCACGGGAACACCCCGTGCCCGCCTCCATTGGCCATTGTGAAAATCCCTCAGTCATAGTATAAACTCTAAGGTGGGTTCGGAAAGGCGGTGATCCGAGATGACCCAGAGCACACTCCGTTGGAAAGTACTGGTCACCGATTACAACTACGCCGACCTCGATATTGAGCGTGAGATCCTTGCCCAGTGGGAGGCCGAGGTCGTCTCCGCTCAATGTACACGCCCGGAGGAAGTGTTGGCCGCCGGCCAAGATGCGGATGCGCTGATCTCTCAGTATGCCCCCATCACCAAAGAAGTCATCGCCGGGCTCGCCCGCTGTCGGGCAGTGGGCCGTTACGGAATAGGTGTAGACAACATCGATGTTCAGGCAGCCACCATGCACGGAATCGCTGTGATCAACGTGCCCTCTTACTGCGAGGACGAGGTCTCCGATCATGTCCTGGCCATGCTCCTCTCCTGGGCGAGGAAGATCACCCACTACACCGGGGAGATCCGCGCGGGCACGTGGGACTGGAAAACGGGTCGCCCCATCCACCGCTTGCGAGGCCGCGTCCTGGGGTGCTTGGGATTCGGGAAGATCGCACGGATGCTTGCCGGGAAGGCACGGGCCTGGGGCATGCAGGTGATCGCCTACGATCCCTATCTTCCCGACGAGGTCTTCAGCGCGACAGGCGTCCAACGCGTGGATTTCGCGGAGATCCTTTCCCGAAGCGATTTCCTCTCCGTACACGTTCCTCTCACCGAGGCAACCCGTCACCTCATCGACGAGGCGGCTCTGGCCAAGATGAAACCCACAGCCTGTCTGATCAACACCTCCCGCGGCCCGGTCGTGGACGAAATAGCCCTGGCCCGAGCCCTGAAGGAGGGGAAGATCGCCGGCGCGTGCTTGGACGTGATGGAACGCGAACCCCCCGAACAGGGGAACCCCCTCCTTCACCTGCCGCAGGTGCTCCTTTCGCCTCATGTCGCCTGGTACTCCGAGGAGTCGCAGAGCGAACTCCGCCAGAAGGTCGCTCAAGACATCGGGCGCGCTCTCAACGGTCTCCTTCCCCAAGGGCTGGTGAACCGCGACCTCGCCGACCGCTTCCGGAGATCCTAGACCCCCTCTGCGAGGAAGCCGCCGTCGATGATCAGGGTCGTGCCGGTGACGAACGAGGCCTCGTCGGAGAGAAGGTACACCAAGCCCCCTACAAGCTCCTCTGGTTCCCCAAACCGCCCCATGGGGGTACGTTCTTCCACCCTACGCCGCCGCTCGCTCCCCGGGCGCAAGAGATCCCGGTTGAGCGGGGTGAGGAAAAAACCGGGCGAGATGGCATTTACCCTGACTCCATGTGGGGCCCATTCACGGGCTAAGGCCTTGGTGAGCATGAGAACGCCACCTTTGCTCGCACAATAAGCCAGCGCCTCGTCCAGGGCCACGTGAGCCGCCATGGAAGCGATGTTCACGATGGCGCCGTGACCTTGTTCGATCATCGCCTTGCCAAAAACCTGGCAGGCGAGGAACACGGCCTTGAGGTTGATCGACATCACTCGGTCCCATTCCTCCTCAGTGATCTCCACCGAAGGCTTGCGGAGATGGGTGCCAGCGGCGTTCACCAACCCGTCCACCGTACCCCGACTCCTGGACACCCCATTCACCAGGCTCTCCAGGCTCGCCCGGTCCAACGCGTTCACCTGCGCCGCCTGGGCTCGGCCACCCTCTTCTGTCACCTGCCGGACGGTCTCTTGAGCTTTGGTCTGGTCCAGGTCGGCCACCACCACGTAAGCTCCCTCACGGGCTAACCCGCGGCAGAATGCCGTGCCCAGTCCTCCTCCTCCTCCGATCACCACAATCGTTTTGCCCTCCAATTGGCCCATACCGCCCTCCTAATCCATCAAATAGCCACCGTTCACGTCCAGGATCTCGCCGGTGATGAACGCGGCCCCTGGAGAAGCAAGAAACACCACCGCCGCCGCCACTTCTTCTGGCTTTCCGAGCCGTCCGACGGGGATCTGGGAGATGATGGCCTGACGCCTTTCTTCGGACCACTCTGCACTCATCTCTGTCTCGATTGCGTGCGGGGCAACCGCGTTCACGGTCACACCAAACGGAGCCAGCTCCCTAGCCAGAGACTTCGTTAGCACGTCCACCGCACCTTTGGATGGGCCATAGCTCGGCGCGGATGTGATGTCCCCCACCTTGCCAGCAACCGAGGAGATATTGATGATACGCCCGGATCCTTGTCGCTTCATGATCCGAGCCGCCTCCCGAGAGCAGTAGTAAGTCCCTCGAAGATTCACCGCTAAGACCTTCTCCCAATCTTCATCGGAGTGATCCTCCAGCGAACCCCGGCGGATGATCCCCGCGTTGTTGACGAGGATGTCAAGGCGCCCGAATTCGTCCACTGTCTTCTTGAACAACACTTGGACATCGGAGAGAAGAGAGACGTCGGCGCGGACGGCCAGGGCTTGCCGTCCGATCGCCTGTATCTCCCCAGCCACCGTGCGAGCGCCAGCGAGGTCCACGTCGGATACCACCAGATCCGCCCCCTCCTTAGCCAGGGCCAAGGCGATGGCCCGGCCAATACCCCGCGCTCCTCCGGTCACCAAGGCCACTCTGCGCGCAATCGGCATCAACCCTCCTTTCACTCCTTGACCGCTCCGCCAGTCAACCCCTTGACCAAGTAGTTCTGGAGGAGAAGGTAGAGGATCACCGGCGGGAATGCAGCGATCACCGATCCGGCCATGAGCTGGGGCCAGATCACCCGAAACTGGGTCACGAGCCGACTTAGGCCGAGGGTTACCGTGGCCATGGAATCGGTGCTCGTCAAGCATAGAACCCAAAGGAGATCCCCCCAGGCGAGGAGGAAAGCGAAGATCAACGTGGCTACCATCCCTGGGGTGATGAGGGGGAATACGACCCGCAGAAAAGCGTGGAAACGGCCACATCCGTCGATGAGGGCCGCCTCGTCGAGCTCATGGGGGACCGTGTCGATGAACCCCTTGAGCATCCAAGCGCTGAACGGGAGCGTAAGAGTAGTGAAGGCTAAAATGAGACCGGTGTAGGTGTTGTAGAGCCCAATCCTGGCGAGCATCTTGAAGTAAGGCCCTACAAGGAGCACACCCGGGAGCATCTGGGACGCGAGCAGGACCCCGATCAACGCTGTCCTCCCCCGGAACTGGAACCGGGAGAATCCGTACCCAGCAAGGGCTCCCACCACAGTGGAAAGGAGGGCTGCGCCTAAGGACACGATGACACTGTTGAGGAAGTACCGGGGGAAGTTCGTCCACATCAGGACCTTTCCGTAGCCCTCGTACAGCGTGGGGTTGTGTGGCCACCAGGTGGGCGGGATGGCGTAGGCCTCGGCGTCGGTCTTGAAGGAGGTGAAGATCATCCATAGAAAGGGCACAACGTTGAAAACAAGAACAGCAACCAGGAATGCATAGGTCAAAGTGCGTGCCATGTTGTACCTCATCGCGTCACACCCTTCTCACGATCATCCGGACGTACGGAAGACCGACGATCAGAAGCAGGACAGCCATGAGCACGGACATGGCGGAGGCGTACTCGAAGTTGAAGAACTTGAAGTACTGCTTGTACGCCAGCACCGATAGGATCTCGGTCGCCCGGGCCGGACCACCCTCGGTCATAACCCAGATCAACCCGAACCGTCGAGCTTGCCAGACGATGTCCAGGATTGTGGCGATGGCGACCATCCGTTTGAGGTTGGGTAGAGTAATGTGGAAGAACTCCTGGATTGGTGACGCGCCGTCCACCTTGGCTGCCTCGTAGAGTTCCTTGGGGATGGCTTGCAGACCAGCGAGTAGGACGAGCATGACGAAGGGGTAACCCCGCCAGGTATCAGCAAGGATCACACTCGGCATCACGAGGTTTGGGTTGGCCAACCACTCCACCGGGGATGCGATGAGGTGTAAGCGATCGAGCACGTCATTGACGATCCCACTGATGGGATCAAACATCCAGGCCCATACCAGCCCAGCAATCACGTCCGGCACAGTCCAGGGGAGTATGGCCATGACGCGGAAGAACCGTCTCATCCGGATCGCACTGTTCAACGCCAAGGCCACTGCCAATCCGAAAACGAGGTGGAGGGCTACGGTACCCCCTACGAAGTAGAACGTCTTCAGAATAGAGTTCCAGAAAATGGCGTCGCGGAAGAGCCGCTGGTAATAGGCCAGGGTGAACCCGCTTGTACCCTTTGACCAAATCGGTCCGAAGCTGTTGAGGACAGCCATCACCGTGGGGAAACCGAGCACACCGATGAGGAGGATGAAACAGGGCAAGATGAACCAATATCCTTGGCGTTGGCTCTTGCCAGATTTGGTCGTGCCTTCGGAGGAACGAACTTGTCTCACGGAATCCTCCCGAAAGAAGAGGGGCTGACCCCGCTCCTTCCCCTAGGGTCAGCCCCTGTCCTTGACATCAGAACGAGGGACAGCTTTCGCCGGTGGTTCGGTAGACGTCGAGGATCGCGTTGATCTGCCGATAGGCTTCGGCCAGAGCCTGGTCGGGGTTCACGCCGATGAAACCCTTCTGAACCGCGATGTTCACCGCCTCGATGACCTGGGGCCACTCCGGGATGAGAGGCACGAGCTTGGCCCGGGCAAGTTCAGCGGCGTTGATGCGAGCGCTGGGGCTAGCGAGGATCGGCGCGTAGACCTCGGTCACATCGCGGCGTGAGGAGAGCACGTTGGCATCCCGGAACCACTTCTCCTCCATGGCCTTGCTGGTGATGAACTTCACAAGCCTCCACGCAGCCTCGGGGTTCTTGGTGTTCCGGTTGATCGCCCAACAGCTGAGCCAGGCCGTGGTGCGGAGCTTAGGGTCTGTCCCAGCTTTCACCGGCACCGGGGCAAATCCGATGATCTCGTCCCAGTTGACGCCGGGTTTGATACTCGCGATGATGGGCGGCCCCCATCCCGAGGTGAGGATCATCGCTACCTTCTCCGCGGCGAATTGCTCCCGGACCTTACCGGGGGTCATGTCGGTCACGCCTGGCGGGATGACCCCGTGCACAGTATAGAGCTCCACCCAGAACTTAAAGGCCTCCTTGGCCTCGGGGCTGTTGAGGACACAGCATTTGTAGTCAGGGGTAAGGTAATCCGCACCGAAGCTGAGGAGGAGGGGGGTAAACCGGAGCTGAAAGCCAGGATCCACCTTGCCCACCGTGCCGAAGCCCCAGGTGTCAATGCGACCATCCCCATCCCGGTCCCGGGTCAAGGCCTTGGCATAGGAGAGAAACTCGTCCCACGTCCTGGGCGGCCGCGCTGGATCGAGCCCCGCCTCGGCGAAGAGCCTCTTATTGTACATGAGGAACATGGACATGAAGTCCCCGGGCATCGCGTAGTAGCGTCCGTTGTATTGCACAGCCTCCAAGGCCGCCGGGTACCAGGGATCAACGAAACCCGGCCCCTCTGCCTCGATGAGCGGGGTGAGGTCATAGAGATAGCCTCGGGAGGCAAAGAGCCCGAACGAGACCTCAATCGGCCCAAGGTGCATCACGTCCGGCCCGACCCCAGCCTCAATGGCCGTGATGTACTTGGTCTCCTTTTCCCCATAGGACACGTACTCGAGTTCAACTTCGATGTCGGGGTTCTCGGCCATGAACTGAGCTACGGCCTCTTTAAGAGCCTTTTCCCAGTGGGGCTCCACGAGATGCCAGTCGGAGAAGACGATCTTGATCTTCGCCCACCCAAGCGTCCCCACTCCGCTTAGGGCCACCAACACCAACAGCACCGCCAGCAACTTACGCTTCACCACTTCACCTCCCATACTCCGTTCCTAACCGAAATCGCGTCGCGTTCGACTCTAGGACAGCTGCACGCCTCCTTCTCTCACCTCCTTTTGTTTTTCTCTAAAGCGTGTAACTCTATTATAAAAGGTAGGGTGGGTAGGGTCAAGAGAGAGAACCTTGGTGCGCCAGGAGATCGCTACCAGGCCGAGGGGTTGGTGACGGGGTGGTTGACGGAAGGCGGTGCTCCTCCCA
>JANLFW010000031.1:0-6304 GCA_024653305.1 Candidatus Acetothermia bacterium
GGGAGGTGCGCTGATGGAGCGACACAATGTTTCCATATCCGGGGCGGGGAAGATCTCCGGGGGGATTCGGGCGGTCCGGCTGCGGGTGTGGGGGGCAGGTGAGGTCGACGGGGATGTGGAGGCCGAGAGGATCCGCGTCCTTGGGGCCTGTGAGGTGTACGGAGGGGTGCGGGCGTACGGGGCGGGGACCTCGTGGTCAAGGGCGACCTGCGCCTGCGGGGGGCCGTGGAGGCGGTGGTGGACGCCCAGGCCAAGGCCTAAGCAGGGGCCATGGACGGACCCCCTACGAGTTGGAAACGCCGGTTCTTCACGATCTGGACCGGGCAGCAGGTGTCGCTATTTGGGAGCCAGAGCGCCCAGTTCGCGCTGGTGTGGTGGCTGACCCAGGAAACGGGGTCGGCCACGGTGCTGGCCACCGCGACGCCGGTGGCCATGCTCCCCCCGGTGGTGCTGGGGCCGTTCGCCGGGGCACTCATCGACCGGCTGAACCGCCGACGGGTGATGATCGCGGCCGACGCGGCGATCGCCCTGGTTTCGACGGGGCTGGCCTACCTCTACTGGACCGGGGCGATCCAGGTGTGGCACGTGTACCTGGCGATGGCGGTGCGGGCGGTGGGCGGGGGATTCCGCGATCAACTTCCTCGTCAACCCGGCGTTTTCCCTGCTCCCGCTCCTCGTGAAGGACCACTGCGGGGGCGGGGCGCTCGAGCTCGGCTGGCTGGAGTCGGCGTGGGGGGCAGGGGTGGTGGTGGGAGGGCTCGCCCTGAGCGTGTGGGGTGGGTTCCGCCGGCCTGTTCGTTGCCCTGGCCGCGCTGCTCATCACCGGGGCGATGAACCCCATCGCCAACGGCCCGCTCCAGGCACTGGTCCAGGCCCACGTGCCTCCCGACATGCAGGGCCGGGTGTTCTCCCTGATCGGGGGCGTGGCGATGGGCATGTCTCCGCTGTCCCTGGCCATCGCCGGACCGGTGGCGGACCTGGTGGGAATTCGGTTCTGGTACGTGGTGGGCGGGGCGACGATGATCGCGCTGGGGGCGGCGGGGTTCTTCGTGCCCCGGTGCATCTGGAGGACGACCGGAACAGGGTTGCGGCGGCCCCGCAACCGTTAGACCCCGACGGCCCAACCCACGGCTGACCGGGGCACCCTGTTCCCCCCGCAGTTCTCCCTTCCGTTGGCCGGGGGCAGCGGGCCGGGTAAGCTTGTCCCCGCAAGGAGGCCAGAATGCGCAAGCTCGCGTGCACGATTTTGATCCTGACCTCGCTCGCCCTCTTCGGGTGCCTGAACCCGTCCACCGGGCCGCGGGCGGTGATCGCCACCACCCCCAACCCGCCGCGCGGGGAGTACCCGCTCACGGTGACGTTCGACGGAACCCGGTCCACCGGGGAGATCGACCAATACCTGTGGGACTTCGGCGACGACACCACCGCGGATGGCCCGGTGGTCAGCCACACCTACACCACGATGGCCCAGTACACGGCGTACCTGACCGTGGTCTCCCCGACCGGCCGCACCCATCAGGGGAGCGTGACCGTGGACGTGCGCTCCAAGCGCCCGGTGGCCCGGTTCACCATGTACCCGTTCCCCTACGTCCAAGCCGAGCAAACGATCACGTTCGACGCCTCCGATTCATACGACCCGGACGGCACGATCGTGGAATACATCTGGAACTTCGGCGACGGAAGCTGGACGAGCACCAACGGGCCCCAGACCACCCACGACTACGATGAGGCCGGCACGTACACGGTGACGCTGGTGGTGAAGGACGACCACGGCGACGTGTCCCTACCGGCCGAGAAGGGGATCACCGTAACCGGGAAGTGTTGTGGGGGTTGAGCTGAAGGTTCCGGACGTCCTCGCCATCCTGCGGGACCTCGTCCTCCAGGTCCCGCCGGGGCGGGTGACCACGTACCGGGCGCTCGCCGAGGCGCTCGGGGATCCCGGGGCGACCCCGTTTGTGGCGGAGTGGCTGATGTCCCTGGATGCGGCGGACCTCCCCGTGCACCGGGTGGTGCATGCGTCGGGGGCGGTGGGCCGGGCGTGGGGGAAGATGCCGGAGGAGATGGTGGTCCGTCTGCGGGCGGAAGGGGTGCACGTGGTGGGGGACGAGGTCAGCCCCCTCATCCGCTACTTCTTCTGGGAGTTCCGCACGGACCGGCCGCTTGAGCGCCTGCAGGCGGAGCAGGAGGAGATCGGCCGGCGCGTGGTGCTGGTCCCCCTGGCCGAGGCGCGCACGGTGGGGGCGGTGGACATCGCGTACCGGGGGGACGAGGCCGTGGCCGCCTATGTGCTGGGCGAACTGGGCGGAGATGTGGTGGACTACGTGGTGGCCCGGACGCCGGTGCGGTTCCCGTACATCCCCACCTACCTTTCGTACCGGGAGCTCCCGGCGTACCTGGCGGTGGTGGCGGAGGCGGAGCGGGCCGGGCTTGCGGCGGACGTGCTCCTCGTGGATGGAAGCGGGGTGTTGCATCCCCGGCGGGCCGGGGTGGCCGCCCACCTCGGGGTGCTCCTGGACCGGCCGACGGTGGGGGTGGCCAAGCGCCGGCTGTGTGGGGACGTGAACACGGTGGGGATGGCGATCGGGGAATGGCGGCCGGTGGCGCTCGGGGAGGACATGGTGGGGGCGGCGATCCGGACGGACCGGAACCGGACCCTGTTCGTTTCCCCCGGGCACCGCGCCGATCTTGCGGGGGCGGTGGAGCTGGTGCAGGCGCTGACGCGGGAGACGGCGCTGCCCTGGCCGCTTGCGTGGGCCCACGACCTCGCTACGGAATCCGCGGCCTCCCCGCCGTAGGCCTCCTACGGGGTGTGCAGCGGGCGGTGGAGCGCCGCCAGCGCGGCTTCCCACAGCCCCTCGGGGAAGGTGGGGTGGGCGTGGACCGTTTCCGCGAGCTCGGCGAGCGTGAGCCCGCTTGCGATCGCGAGCGCGGCCTCGGCGATGAGGTCCGAGGCGTGGGGGCCGACGATCTCCGCCCCGAGGAGGTGGCCTTCCCGATCGGCCACCACCTGGAAATGCCCGTCTAGTTCCCCCTCCGCCCACGCCCGGCCCAGTGCCCCGAGCGGGCATCGTCCCACGCGAACCTCGATCCCCTGGGCGGCGGCCGCCTCCGGGGAGAGGCCGACCAGGGCCACCTCGGGCTGGGTGAAGATCGCCTGAGGGATTATGTAGCGTCGCCCTTCATGGGCGACGTTATGTGCCAACCGCTCGGCCAAGAGCAATCCCTCGTGGGACGCCTTATGGGCGAGGAGGGCCCCGCCCCGGAGGTCGCCGATCGCGTAGATCCCGGGAGCGGCCGCGAAGTCCTGGTCGGTGGGCACGAACCCCCGTTCCGGCCGGATGCCCACGTGTTCGAGCCCAAGGCCCTCCGGCTGTGGGCGGCGGCCTACCGCCACCAGCACCGCATCGCCGGGGACCTCCTCCGTGCCGGCCGTGCTACGCACGAGGACGCCGTCCTTGGTGAGCCCCTGGGCGGCGGCCCCCAGGCGGAGTTCGATCCCCTGCCGCCGGAGCGCCTGGCGGAGGACGCCCTCCCCGCGGGGGGAGAGGCCCAATCCGGGGAGGAGCCCGTTCATCATCTCCACCACGGTGACCTGGCTTCCCAGGCGGCGGTAGATGGTGGCGAGCTCGAGGCCGATGGCCCCGCCCCCGACCACCACCAGGTGCTCGGGCACGCGGGGGAGCCCCAGGGCATCGGTGGACGACCACACCCGCTCCCCATCGAACGGAAGCTCGGGGATCTCGCTGGGGGCGGAGCCGGTGGCGAGGACGATGATCTCTGCGGCGAGCGTCTCCTCCCGGTCGGCGAGGCGGAGCTGGCCGGGGCCGGTCAAGGTGGCTTCCCCAGGGATGACCTCCACCCCGACCGCGGACAGGAGTTTTCCGATCCCGGCGCGCAGGTTCTGGATGACCTCGTCCAGCCAGGCCCGCAAGCGGGGGAGGTCGACCTCGGCGGCAACGGCCACGCCCATCCGGGCGAACGCGTCCCGCCGGCCGAGGGGGGTGGTGGCCACGTACAGGGCCTTGGTGGGGATGCATCCCTCGTTCAGGCACACCCCGCCCAGGGCGCGGCGTTCCACGAGCACCGTATCCACTCCGAGCTGGCCGAGCCGGCGGGCGGCGACGTACCCGGCGGGCCCGCCTCCGACGATGGCGACCCGAGTGCGCTCCATGGCGGCCCTAGTTTAAGGGGGGTAGCGTCGCCCTTCATGGGCGACGTCAGGGGGCCGGCGGCGGGGACAAACCCCGCGAACGTAAGGAAGGGGGCTGGGCCACTCGGCCCAGCCCCACCCATGCGGTTGGCTTACCTGTCGCTTGCTACCCTACTCGGTCGGTGCCGGCGGGGCGAAGAGCTCCCCAAAGGTGAACGTCGCCGACAGCACCAGCGACTCCCCCGGATTCGGCATGAGCACGTACGCCGCGTCGATCGCGAGCCCAGCGAGGGAGAACCCCGCCCCTACCGCGAAGTAGTACCCGGTGAAGTCCATCTCCGGGACCACGACCCCGGCCCGCACGGCCAGGTTCTCGATCAGCACGAACTCGAGCCCCGTGCGCAGGTCCCGGACCGCGAAGTCCATCCCGCCGAGCTCCACGTCCGCGGCGAGCTTCAGCGCCCCATCGAGGAGCTTCAGGGCCATCCCCGCCGCATAGAGCGGGGTCACCGTCTGCCCGGCGAGGGTCGTCCCGCCCACGTCCTTGGCCACGATCCCGATCGCGATCTCCGGCGTCAGCGGCAGGAGCGCCCCCACGTCGAACCCGAACCCGGTGGCCGTGTCATCGTCCACCGTCTCCGAGTAGTACTTCAGGTTCACGCCCACCGTGCCGAAGTCCCCGACCTTCACGCCGACCGTGCCCAGGTACGCGTTCGCCGCGTACAGCTCGCCTGCGGTCAGGTCGGCCCAGCCGATCCCGACCGCGTAGCCGGCGAAGCTGAACCCACCGGCGATGTACTGGTACCCCACCATCCCGAACAGCTCCGACGTCGCCCCACCCAGCCAGGCCTGCTCGCCCATCAGGGCGATCCCGGCCGGGTTCCACAGCGCCGCCGTGCCGTCATCCGCCAGGGCGCAGAACGCGCCGCCCATCCCCAGCGCCTTCGCCCCATGACCGCCCTGGAACCCGATGACCCCTTCGTACCCCAGGGCCACCGTGGCCAAGACGCCCACGAGCATCATCGCAATGAGCGCTCTTTTCATCGTCGTCTCCTACCTCCTATCGTCGGGGACAAGCCCCGACGCTACAGGAGGGAGGCGGGGCCGGGGGCCGTGCCCCCGGCCCTCTCCCCCCCTTGCTACCGCTTGATGTACACGAAGCCGCGGAAGGTCCAGACCCTGCTCGGGCTGCCACCCTCCACCACGGCCACGTAGATGTAGGCCCCGTTCCGCAGGGTCCCACCGGTCCACGTGACCGACCCCGTGTTCGTGCCGGACACCTCACCCACCTTGTGCCCGGTGAGGTCGTAGATGGTGATCGTGAGCTTGTCCGCCACCGCGCCCGTCGGCTGGGCCACGATCGCGAACGTGGTCGAGGTTGCAAACGGGTTCGGGGTGATGGAGATGCCGGTCACGTTCGTGAGCGCCGCCGCGGCCACCGTCGCACTCGCCTGCGCCGTGCGCGTGGCGATGATCGGGTCGGTGTAGACCGCGGTGATGGTGCCGAGCTTCACGGCTTCGGGCAGGACGTAGGTCACCCGGAACTTGCCGGCCTGGCCGGCCACCTCCGGGATCTCCGTCCAGCTTGCGAGCTCAGCCCCGTCCTTGTCCTTGAGGACCAGGACCTTCGCCTCGCCCACGATCCTGCCGGCGCCCGCGTACTGCTCGTCGGTCACGGTGATCGTCACCGTGTCGCCCGGGTAGTACGTGGTCCGGTCGAAGGCGACGGAGAGCGCCACTACCGGCGGGGTGATCCCGCCCGCTCCGCCCTCGCTCACCTTGATCGAGATGATCGAGATGTCGGAGTGGTTCGACGGGTCCTGGTAGAAGGCCATGATCGTGTCGCCCGGCTTCGAAGCCAGGTTGCCATCGCCTGGGCTCCGGGCGTCGGCCACGAGGACGCACGTGGTGGACCGGAAGATCCCGGACCCGACCGCGGTCTCGCGGAGGTCCATCCGCTCCCACGTCCCGCGCTGGGCGTTCCACATGAACACCTTCACCGTCTCGGGAATCTGCGAGATCGACGTGTCATTCAAGTTCACGCCACCGGTCACTGCACCGTCGGGCGTCATTTTGTCCGAGTCGCCGCTGGCGACGTACCAGATCGGTGCTGAGTCCTCGCCCGCGTCCTGCGTAATGCCCGAGAACTGAGTG
>JANLFW010000031.1:6314-6646 GCA_024653305.1 Candidatus Acetothermia bacterium
CTGCGGGGTCATCCGGTCGTAGTCGCCGGAGTCCTTCCACCAGATCGGGTCGCTCCCCTCGTGATCAGCGTCGGCGTCCTTGTTCCAGCCGCCGAAGATGAGTTCCCGCATCGCCGGGTGCTCGTTCTGGTCGAGGTCCGTCACCTCGAGGTAGAGCGAGCCCGACACCGGGATCTCCGTCACCGGCTGGTAGTTCCCATCCAGGAACCGCATCCGGTGCGTGGTCCCATCGAACACCTGGTAGTCGTACACCTTCACGAGGTCGAACGAGACATCCCATACCTGGTTCCGCGAAGCGTTGATGTCGATCCGCGGCGACCAAGCGTCGTTCG
>JANLFW010000032.1 GCA_024653305.1 Candidatus Acetothermia bacterium
CCCCCATTCCCCGAAACCGCTTCCGCCAGTTGTAGAACGTCGGCTCCGACACCCCATGCGCCCGGCACACGTCACCGATCGTCTTCTCCTCTCGATCGGCCTCGGCCAGGATCGCCACAATCTGCTCCTCGGTGAACCGGCTGGTCTTCACCCTCTCCTCCTTTCTCCTTCCACCTCCCGATTCTCTACTTTCAGCCGGTACGATTCCAGGGTTGCACGCCCCACCGCCCAGGATCGTCTCCATCCGCTAGGAGTCAAGCTTTACCCGCACTCAGGCCCCGCACGGGCCGTTGTACATGCGCCTGTAGCCTGCCCCGCGCTTTCCTTCATCCATTCCACCTCACAGCGATCCGTGTGAGCACCCACTGTCGAACGCCTGCAACCAACGCTCGGGTCTACGTACCCAAGCCGTGCTAGGGGCCCTGGTGCACAACATGTTCAACCCAGAGCAAGCCCGAGGTGATCTTGCACCGACCAGCCTATGCGCCCATCGTCCCAACGGATCTTCCACCACGTGTATCTCTGCCCGTCTTCCGCCAAAACGCAGCTCACCGGACCTTCCAAGACTACGCCAGTGGCACCATCGGGTTTGTTATCAATTCGGTTCCCACACGGAGCGTCACGCACTCGTAGTCCTTTTACGCCGGTGCCGTAAACATACACTGGGTCGCCCACTTTGAACTTGACCACAGTAAGAAGCCCCGGTGGGCTGGGCCGCTGAACCAGAAGCGTGCCCCCTACCGCATCCTTCCAGAGATTGAACTGATACGACCACTCACCTGTCTGCTCTTCTTTGAAACCCGTTGTCCATTCAACGGTTTCCTCCTGGTTTGGATCAAGGGTGACATGTTTCGCTGAGAAGGTAACTGGGCTAGCCGAAGGTGATGTCCCGGGTCTCCACACATTCAAGCTTACAGGGAAGGTATGACGCACGGTGCCCGTGTTCTTCACTCTGCAGGAAAATGCTACCGATCTCCAGGCAAAGGCAGGACTTGGGCTCACACCCTCGCTCACAATTTGGCCAGCTTGGACAACCGAATCAAGCGTGCGGAATGAGAGGATCGCACCTTCTCCCCAGCCCGCGCTGTTCCTGGCCCGCGCTCGGAAGTAGTAAGTCTTGCCAGGCTGCAAACCGGTGAGCCGGAAGCTGAAGCTGTTCCCGGATACGGTGACCTGGTTCGTCGAACCATCTGAGCACGCGGAAGTGGTGCCCCAGTCAAACCTCCTTTCAACGATGCTGGCTCCACCGTCATTGATGATCGCCCCGTGGAGGATGGCGGATGTCTCTGTCGGGTCTGTAGCCACCCTTGTTTCTACAGAGGGAAGGCGGATGACGTCTTCCTCCAGGAAGACCGCCTTGTACGTTGCCTTCCCAGGTGGGATAGTTACGGTCCCGGTCCAATCCCTATACCCGGTCTTGGTCACCCTCAGAGCGTGATCTCCTGCCATTAGGTTGTCGATCCGCAAGTAACCCGATGGTGGAGTCACTCCTCTATATTGACCGTCAACATATACGGCTGCTTCTTTAAGGACAGATCCAAGCCGTAAGTCCGCCGCCTCGACAAACAGTGTCCCGGTCTGCTGCGGTGGGCTTACGGCTTGGAATTGTTTCGAGAGCTCGTTGTTATCTCCGCTTTTTTCCAAGACCTTGTTATCTGGATCGACCACAGCCTTGATTGTGTGCGGATTGGTGTCAGAGGGCCACTTCACAGCCTGCCATTCGGACGTATGAACGCCGCCCGCCACCACCCCGTTGATACTCGCATGTCCGTAGTACGTGGCGTCAAAATGGAGGGCGAGGAGGAAGGGGGATGTGACATCGGCCTGACCTTGGTTCCGAATTCTTACACCAAGGGTGGTGTAGTCTGAAGCAACCGGAGGGCTCGGTACAGTCCAGATATCTTCAACAATCAAGTCCGGGAGTCGCGTATAGACCGTAAGCACCTCGGCCGGGGAAGGTTTGCGCTCGAGGAGACTCCCGCCCACAGAGTCCCTCCACAGCCCGAACTGGTAGTTCCAATCCCCAGTTTGATCGGAAGCGAACGTGTACGTAGCGAGCTGTACAACCTGTTGCTGGCCAGGATCCAGAGTGATCTGCTTGGATGTGTCAATGATGGCTGCGTCGATCGATGACCCCACCTTCCACACGCTCAGGCCGACCATAAACGTGTGGCGAGCCCCACTCGTGTTCCTCACCGTACAGCTGAAGCCCACTTGTTGGCCAACTTGGGCTGGGCTGGGAGGATTCACGCTAGTGCTTGTTATCTCGCCGGTGACACTCCCTTGCGTAAGGAAAGACCAGGAGTACGCGGCACTTGGGTTCCCGGCCAAGTCCTTCACCGCGCCCGCCTCGATCCTCACCGTGTAGCCTGAGTCGTAGGCCAGCAGGGACGAAAGGCGGATGGTTAGGGTCCGTCCACTTACGGAAACTTCCCTGATGGAAACGGTGTTCCCGCCCTTGTCTACAACGGTAACACCACCCGTACCGCGCTGGATCTCCTCGCTGAAGGTGGCGGTTATTACGTCGGTGACGGGTGCGCCGAGGTCGCCACCTACCGGGTTGGTACTGACAACGGCGGGTGGAGTCGTATCAACCGGGGGAGTTGAGGTTGCGAAGTTCAGGGTGAAGATGATCGTCCCCCCAGCGGCGAGGTTCTGGGTGGAGGATGGGGAAACGTTGGTGAAGGTAGCCCCACTAGGGCCCCCGGAATGAAACTCGAAAGTCCAAATTCCCGGCGGAAGGTCCCTGAACACCGCTGGAGCCATTAAGGCTCCCCCCAGATCCCAATTCTGGGGGCCAATGAGCCGGAAATAGCTTATCACACCTTCCCAGGTTCTTCCATCGAGCGTGGCACTGACCTGGATGGTGCCGGTTGCAGGAGGTGTGGCCGACACATACACCGCCATCATCGTGTAGTCAGCGTCCATCGTCACTGTGGTGGTGGTAGGAGGTTGAGTTGTTACCCAATCAACCCCGTTCCGCTGCCACTTCTGGAAGTTGTTGCCCCCGGCTGTTGCAGGTGCGGTAAGAGTTACCACGGTGTTGTTGATATAGGTTCGACTAAACGGTGTTGTGCCATTACCCTGGCCGCTAGTATCGTTCGGGCTTACGGTGATGGACACCCCGCTATTGGGGTTCAAAGATGCAACGGTCAGGGTGACTGCGGAGGTCGGCGGGAGTGAAGTTTGGAAGTACAGGGTAGTAGTGGACACTTCACTCCACTCAGTGCCTGTGGCGGCCTGCATGTTCCATCGATACTTCTTCCCGTGCTCTAGCCACCCGCTTGGCAACGTGAACGAGGTCCCGGTCAGGTTCTCGTTCCGGTAGATGACGTTCGCTGGGCCATAGGGCTCGACGCTGACCGCCAGGGCGTACCGCTCGGCGTTCGCCACCCCTTCCCACCGGAAGACTGGGGTCAGAGTGTTGATCGTGGGGCCGGGGGCGCTGCTCGAGCCCGGCTCCAGCAGTTTGGGCGGGTTCGGTTTCTGCACCGGCGGCTGCCCGGCAGGGGTCGTAACACAAACCTCCGCGCTTCGTTGAGACTCATTATCCGCAGCGTCATAGGCGGAGACAGCGTAGCAGTAGCGGGTAGAAGGGGTGAGGCCAGTATCGCTATAGTACGTCTGGGTTACGTTCGCACGCTCTGATCCATCTCGGTAGATCTTGTATCCTTTCACGCCTACATTGTCGGTTGAGGGTGCCCAGGCGAGATCAACCTGACTTGAGGAGATTGGGGTTGCCTTAAAGTCGGCGGGAGCGGTAGGCGGTGTTGTATCGCGAGTGGAGACAACGACGTCATATTCGTATCCGAGTAGGAAAACGCTATATGTAGAAAGACAGGTAGCAATGTCAGCTACAAGGGGGATTAACTTCGCAGGCGTCACAACAATAGAGATGCCCAGCTTAATGGCTTCTTTTACAATTGCAGTGGCTATTTCTTTAGCAGCTTCAAGGGGGTTGACGTTAAAGCTGAAATCCAGTATGGGGACCATATGCTCCCATAGCGTCTTTGCCAATCTCCCACCTGGTACTAGATGGAATATCCACTGGAGCACCTGAACATTTAGTGCCTTATATGCATCGAACACTACGGTCGCGCTAGATCTCGGGATGTTAAGAAACTCCATTGTCAATTGTGCTCGATCATGAGAAGCTGTGGGCGGCAGATACCAATCACGTATTGGGTCATAAATCCATGGAGGGAGAAGATCGTTTAGATCAGGCTCATCAGGAGGTGTCCAAGTTTTTGTGATCAGGTTACTTTCTTTAGAAGTCCAAACTTTAAACCACACACCGCCAAACCAATTGCTCGGAGAACGCGCCTTCAGTGTTACCACAGCTTTCTCCCTTTCAACTTCAGCTTCGTGGGTGACTTCGGGATAGATGGGCCCGCAATAAAGGCTGTCGCTAATAGCCAAAGCGAAGCGATGCCATATCTCTCCCACCGAAGTCTTGGAACCAATTGAGTAAGCGGAGGAGGAAGCAATCGGTACCGAGATTGAGATACGCTGTCTATCGGGGCGAATTGTTCCGCCCAAATTCCCTTCCGACAAAGGTACAACCCAGCCCTGGTCGGTCCATTCAATAATTAGCACGGTGTAAGGATCTGTTCCTGCTGGGATTTCAAACATCATCGTTACGTTCGAAATCCCTTGAGTTCGATAAGTCGACGAAAGCCTCTGCCCATGCGAACTGCTTTCTTTTGAAGTCAAGGAGATGGCATATCCTGCCCTGATAGTTGTATATTCATCTGGAGGCTGTGAAGGAGTTGGATCATACCGTACCGACAACAACATAGGGCCTTCATTAACTTCTAGAGGCGGAACAGAGATTTTCAAGCCGGTTCGGGTGTCGAATTCAGTCCCAGCCTGTGCATCAAATTCGTGTTCGACCACCGTTTCGGATGGTTCGTAGACGATGATGGTAATTTCTGCGGTGCCTTCGGCCCCTTTGTCATCAATTGTGGTGAGGCGAACAGTGTATTCACCCCGGGAACCGAACCCATGTACGACCGTTGTACCTTCAGCGGTATACCCCCCCCCAAAGTCCCATTGATAGCTGACAATTCCATCGCCATCGGGGTTATAGGACTCTGAAGCGTCGAAAATCACTTCTAGTGGGGCTTTGCCAGAAGTTGGATTTGCCTGAATAATTGCAACAGGGGGCTTGTTTGGGTTAAGCCATTCCTGTATCCACACGCAGCCGCCGAGCATGGCCGCAACGGCGAGAAAGAGCACACTGCACCCGACCGCTTTGATTCTGACCCGCCTCTCAGGTTTCCTTAGCATCATCTTCACCTCCCCCCTTCTCGTCTGTATCCGTCTAGCTCCCTCTACACTGTCCTCCCAAGCGGCCCGCGATCTCGCGGGCCACCGCCCGGGCGATGTCCTGGGGGCTCACCCCGAACCGGAAACCGAAGATCTCGACGCCGGTCACGTTGACGGTGATCGCGTAAGCAGTGAACTCGGCGGTGGCGAGGTCGAGCACCTGTACGTCCACCGTCACCCAAGACGCGATTGCCCGGAAGAAGAGATCCAAGATAGGGATGTTGATCGCCGGGGTTCTGATCTCCCTCCAATCGGTGATCACCCCGGTCACCGTGTAGTCCGCGGTCAACGCCCGCGCCGTCTTGCACCCCCGCTCGGAGAGCGAGGTCTCTGCGGTCGTGGCGAAGAGCTGCCCAAGATCCACCCCGTGCACGCGGACAGGACTCCTGTTCTCGAAGGGGAGGGCACCGAACGTGGGGGCTGGAGGAGTGCAGCTTGTGAAGCACCGGGTAGAGAACGGGTACTTCTGGGCGATGGACCGGGCCAGCGCGCAGGCGATCTTGTCCCCGGCTCGTTCGAGGGACTTCTTTCCGGCGAGCTCGGCGGAGAAGTCAATTCCACCGGTATGAAGGGCATCGGCGGCGAGGATCCGCCCGGTGCGGAC
>JANLFW010000033.1:0-3715 GCA_024653305.1 Candidatus Acetothermia bacterium
TGAGCGGCCGTAGCCCCCTTCCGAGTTCGCCTGTCATCAGGGTTTGTGGGTTTGGACAACAGGCTCTCAGGTGGAACGGGCAGATGGTCTTCTTCCAATGCCGCTATATAGGCCGCGATCGCCTCTTTGATGTTGACAATGGCTTCCTCTTTGGTTTTCCCTTGGCTCAAACAGCCAGGCAGGCTGGGACACTCGGCGACCCAGTAGCCGTCTTCCCCAGGATACAGCACAACCTGTCTCATACGGGCACCTCCTTCACATCTTCCTCGTCACCGCAGCGAGAAAATCAACGTCGCTTGCCTGGTCTGCCTCCCCGCGGACCACGGAGCCAAAGACGCGCACGTTGCGCGCCCCATGCTTGGCGGCAATGCGCAGGATCTCTTCATAGAGCACCGCCTTGGTGCGCTCGATGGACTCCCGGAAATAGGGGTTCTTGATGGCTGAGGCGACAACCAGGTCGACCGGCCGCCCAAACAGCGCTTCCAGGGACTCCAGTACCCCGAAGTACCGGTCGACGTAGCCAGGCTCAATTGGCGGCTGGAATTCGACAAGGAAATCGAGATCACTGGTTTCCTCGCGGAAACCACCCACAGCCGCGGAACCGAAGGCCTCCAGGCGGCGCCCACGGAACCGGCGGCACAGAGCAGCCAGTTCATCCCGCCGCCGCTCAAGCTCGGCATTCATCGCTCTTCTCCTCAGGCGAAGGATAGCCGAGATGCGCTAGCTTGGCGGTCACCCCCCCAAGCCGGGAGCCTCGGTTCCTGAGAAGACCAGGGTCACCCGCCCCAAGAGCCCTGGCCGTCGTCCCCCTCACCCTCTCCCGCAAAGGGGAGGGAGAATGGGATAAGCGCCTCTCCCCCGAAGGAAGCGTGGTTGCTCCCCCCAGGGGTAGCCAGACCCCCAACGAGTAGGTCAGGCCTCCCAGGGACGCGGGGGGCCCTCCCCCGAGCTGGGAGGAGGGCCGAGGATCTCCCCAAGGAGGATGGCCAGGCGGGGATCCTCCCGCAGAAGCTCCCAGAGCTTCCCCGCCACCGAACTCGCCCCCATCCCTCACCCCCTCGACCGCTTCTCCGGAGGCTCCTCCGGCCGGGCCAAGCCCTCCCGCATCCGCGTGTCGGCCTGGATGTTCCGCAGCCGGTAGTAGTCCATGATCCCCAGCTGCCCCTTCCTGAACGCCTCGGCGATCGCTCGCGGGATCTCCGCCTCGGCCTCGACCACCGCCGCCTGTCGCTCCTGGGTCAGGGCCTTCATCTCCTGCTCCCGGGCGATCGCCATCGCCCGTCGTTCCTCGGCCTTGGCCCGCGCCACCTTGAGGTCGGCCTCGGCCTGGGCCGTCTGAAGCTCGGCCCCGATGTTCCGGCCCACGTCCACGTCCGCGATGTCAATGGACAGGATCTCAAACGCGGTCCCGGCGTCGAGCCCTTTCGAGAGGACGAGCTTGGAGATGGAGTCCGGATTCTCCAGCACCTCCTTGTGGGAGTTGGCCGACCCGATGGCGGACACGATCCCCTCCCCCACCCGGGCGATCACGGTGGCCTCGGTGGCCCCGCCCACGAGGCGCTCGATGTTGGCCCGCACCGTGATCTTGGCGATGGCAAGGAGCTCGATCCCGTCCTTGGCCACCGCCGCCACCTTCGGGGTCTCGATCACCCGCGGGTTCACGCTCATCGCCACCGCGTCGTACACGTCGCGGCCGGCGAGGTCGATCGCCGCCGCCCGCTGGAACCCCAGGGCAATCCCGGCCTTGTCCGCCGAGATGAGGGCCCGCACCACCCGCTCCACGTTCCCCCCCGCGAGGTAGTGGGCCTCCAGGTCCGAGGTGGAGAGCTTGATCCCCGCCTTCCACGCCGCGATCATGGGCATGATCACCCGGTGGGGGTTCACCTTCCTGAGGCGCATGCCGATGAACGTAACCGGCCCCACCGGGACCCCGGCGGCCACAGCTGAGATCCACAATCCCACCGGAACGAAGTAGAAGAACAGCCACAGGAACAGGATCGCCAGTACCGGAATCGCAATCAGAACTGCCATCGTTCACTCCCCTCCTTCGATTCGACGGACCACCTTGCGGTAGCCCTCGTCCCTGACCACCACGATGGCGGTCCCCTTAGGGAGGAACCCCTCCTCGCACGTCACGTCCACCCGCTCCCCACCGAAGTCCCCCACCCCCACCGGGTGGAGGTCGCTTGCCGCTACGCCGCGCCGGCCGACCCATGGGCTGGCTGGGGCCGGGGCGGTTCCCCGGTCCGTGGCCCGGCCGGTGATCGTCGAGGACAGGATCACCCCGCCTAGCCGCAGGCGGCTCTTGGGAAGCCGGGTGAGGAGGACGGCCACCCCCACCACCGCCGCCACCAGGCCCCCCGATACCGCCCCCACCGCCCCGAGCGCCTCGTCGGGCCGGGTGAACGGCCCGACCATGGCCGTGTAGAACCCAAGGCCGATCAGCACGAGACCCAGGAGCCCGGCCAGGCCGAAGTCGCTGGCGGTGAACACGAATACTTCTAGGAGCATCGCCACCGCGCCCCCGACGAAGAACACCAGCGACTCCCATCCGGCGAGGCCGACGAAGTAGTGGGCCCAGAAGAAGAGCCCGAGGCAGCCGATGCCCACCGTTCCGGGAAGGCCGAACCCGGGGGTGAGCGCCTCCACGATCAGGCCCAACACCCCGACGGTGATGAGGATCGCCGCCACCCACGGCGAGGTCAGGGTGGCCGCCAGGGAGTCCACCCAGCGCGGGGAAAACCGGACCACCGCCGCCCCGGGAAGGCCCGCCGCCACAAGGAGCCCACCGAGGTCGGCCACCTCGCCGTCGGAGTACCCCCACTGGGCGGCTTCATTCGCGGTCAGGGTGAGGAGCTTGCCCCGCTCCACGAGGTTCGGGATCACCACGTCCCGGTCCACCATCGCCTCCGCCACCTCCGGCGGGCGCCCCCTGGCCTCGGCCGTGGCCTTGAAAAGCTTGCGCACCGCGGACACGGTCTTCTCCGGGGCCTCCCGCATCTGGCTGTCCTCGAAGTACACCGGGGTTGCCGCGCCCATCACCCCGGCCGGGTCGAAGTAGATCCGCCCACAGGCGATGGCGAGGAGGGCCCCGGCGGAGAACGCCTCCCGGTGGACGTAGGCGATGGTGGGAAGAGGGGCGTCCAGGATCACGTCACGGGCGGCGGAGGCGGCATCGAGATACCCGCCGGGGGTGGAGAACTCCAGGATCGCCGCGGCCGCCCCCGCCGCCGCGGCCTGGGCGAGCCCGGCCCGCACGTAGGACACCGTGCCCCGCCCGATCTCGCCTTCGATCCGAAGGAGCCAGACCTCAGGCGTGCCCTGGACGACCCCGAAGGAACCGGCGAGGAAAATCGCGATGAACAACCATCTCTTCACAGGAGCATTGTAGGGGCCGAAGGCCCCGAGCGCCAAGTTTCCGCGCTGGATCATTGTGCGGATTGCTTGCCCCAGGGGCCGTGGTACCATTTAAGGTTGTGGAGGAACACGGACGGATGGTGATCGTGGCCAGCTTTGGCCGACCGGGGGATGCGCATTTGGCGCGGATGGAGCTCGAGGCGGAGGGGATCCAGGCGTTCGTCCTTGACGAGCATGCGATCTCCACGAACCCGTTCTACGCCCCGGCCCTGGGCGGGGTGAAGGTGGCGGTGCGGGAGGAGGACGCGGCTCGGGCGCGGGCGATCCTGGGGAAGGAAGCGGGGTGAGCCCGCTCGCC
>JANLFW010000033.1:3815-5553 GCA_024653305.1 Candidatus Acetothermia bacterium
ACGCGGCTCGGGCGCGGGCGATCCTGGGGAAGGAAGCGGGGTGAGCCCGCTCGCCTTGGGGGCGCTCGCCTCCCTGGCGGCAGGGCTCGCCACCGGGGTCGGGGCCCTCCCGGTGCTCCTCCGCTGCAGACCCTCCCCCAAGCTCACCGACGGGATGCTCGGGTTTGCGGCCGGGGTGATGCTCGCCGCCACGTTCTTCTCCCTCCTCCTCCCGGCGATCGAGGCCGGCGGGCCGTGGCGGGCGGTGGTGGGGCTCCTCCTCGGGGTGGGCCTCCTCATCGCGGCCGACCGGCTGATCCCCCACCTCCACTTCCTCCACGGCCGGGAGGGCCTGGGCAGCCGCCTGGGCAAGGTGTGGCTGTTTGCTTTTGCTGTCACAATCCACAACTTCCCGGAGGGGCTCGCGGTGGGGGTCACGTTCGGGCAAGGGGACATCGGGGCGGCGGTGGCCCTGGCCACGGGGATTGCCCTCCAGAACATGCCCGAGGGGCTGGCCGTGGCCCTGCCCCTGGTCGGCGAGGGCTACTCACGTGGGCGGGCCCTCCTCTACGCGACAATGACCGGATTGGCCGAGCCCCTCGCCGGAGCGCTCGGGGCATTGGCGGTGGTCGAGGCCGCCGGCCTCCTCCCCTATGCGCTGGCGTTCGCGGCCGGGGCGATGCTGTACGTGATCTCCGATGAGATCATCCCCGAGTCCCACCGGCGAGGACACGAGCTCGCCGCCACCGGCGGGCTCATCCTCGGCTTCACGGCGATGATGCTCCTGGACACCCTGCTCGGCTAAGTTCCGCCCGTCGCCGCGGGCTCGTGGTTGAACCGGGGCAGGATGACTCCTGGGACCTCGTCCAGGTTCTGGTAGTGGTCGGAAGCCCGGATCAGCTCCACCGACGTCGATCCACGACCGGGGCCGAGGACGGTCACCCGCTTCCCTTGGCGGCTGAGGAAATCCACCAGGGCCACGAAGTCCGAGTCCCCGGTCACCAGCACCATTTCGTGCACGAGAGGGGCTAAGTTCACCGCCTCCAGCACGAGCTCGGTGTCCATGTTCGCCTTCATGCCCCCATCGGCATGCTCCCGCACCGGCTTGATCAGCACCCGAAACCCCATGAACGACAGGGCGTCCACCAACCTCATCCGGCGCTCATCGTCCCGCCGATAGGGGATGAACGCGAGGAACTTCACCTCGCGTTCATCCAGCCCGTGCTGGTTGAGGATGTATTCCTTGAGCGCATCGTAGCGGACCTCGCTACCCTGCCGCTCGAACGTCTCTTGGATGTTTTGCACATCCACAAGCACTGCTACCCGAAGTTTCATGCCTCCATCACGCTCAGGGGAGAATAGGTATTGGTTCAAAGCGTTCTCACAGCTGAGCCAACGAGAACGAATTCTAGCTTCCCCGGATGAAAATCGCAAGGCGCGCCGCAGCCCGCGGCGGGTTCGCGTATGATCCTGGGCGAAAGGAGGAAGAGATGCTGGAGACGCTCAGGATCAGGACGGAGAAGAGAGAACAGGCGGTGGACGTGACGGAGGACATCCAGCGGGTGGTCGCCGCGTCGCGCATTCGCGAGGGGTTCGTGATCATCTACGTCCCCCACGACGCGGCTGCGGTCAGCATCCACAGGACGCTGGCCGAGGAGGACGCCCCGAAGCTGGACCGGATGCTGGACGCGGTCAACCCCGATCAGGAGGTACCCCAGTACACCAAGGCCGCGTTCGTGGCCCCCACCGAGGTCGGGGT
>JANLFW010000034.1 GCA_024653305.1 Candidatus Acetothermia bacterium
TCCTCGATGCGAAGGCGAAGACCGGCCTGTGGCGGCGGAGGTACAATCGACAGCGGCCGCACAGCGCGCTGGGGTACCGAACGTCTGAGGAGTTCCGGGACGGGGTGAGGATCCCGCTTCTGGAACGCGGCCAGCCTTCGACCTACCACCGGAGGCAGGAGAACGGTCGCAAGAGGCGCGAGGCGGCAGACGAGCCGGGTCTCTACTTACCGGTGGTACGAGGCTAGGGGGCACGCCAGCGGTAGTGGCGTTGAGCGATCTCGCCTACGCGAAGATGGCCTGCGCGCTTCTCCTACCTTGTCTGCCGATTCAGTACGGTCCGTGCGAAGAGTCGGTCAGCTGCGCCGCCCAGCGGGCTTCGTTCACGGGAACGCCGGTTTAGGGTTGGCCGTTGAGGAGCCCGAAGGAGCGCAGATGAACCTCCAAAGTGTCTGGATCGAGAAACTGAAACGCTCTCACCCCGACCCGCAGCGCCCCCGCGACGTTCTCCGGTAAGTCGTCGAAGAACAACGCCTCAGCGGGGTCGCATCGCTCCTCATCGAGGATCCTCCGGTAGAAACTCGGATCCGGTTTGACGAGGCCCATCTGGTGAGATGCGTACACCGCGTCAAACGACGCGAACAGCCCAGATCTCTGAAGCGCAGGCCAGTGAGGATCCATCGTGTTCGTCCCCGCCACCACCCGAACGCGTTTCCGGACCCTGGCGAGCAGCGCCAGCACGGCTGGGTTCAGCGCCGGACGGAATTCCTTTTCCCAAAGCTCCTCTTCGACGTCCCGGCCCGTCTTCTGGCGGAACCGAGACCAGAACTCCTGCGCGGTGATCGCCCCCGCCAGCAGAAGATGGGTGTCCTCCACAGTGAGCGCCCGGAACGCCTCCGCCGTCATCCCAAACCTCGCCGCCATGGCAGGAACCGGGTCCGCGTGATCCACCACAACGCCCCCCAGATCGGAGATCACCAGCTTCACCGGTCAACCCTTCTGCGCCGAGAACAGCTGCGCTCCACCTACAAAGTACCGCGACAGCCCGAAGAAGAGCAACACCATGGGGAGAGAAGCCAGCACCGCTGTCGCCATCATCGCGCCTTCATCGGTGAACTTCTCCTCGGCAAACAGGGTGATGTAGATAGGGATCGTCTGCATCTCGCGGCTCTGAGCGATCAACAGCGGCCAGATAAGGTTGTCCCATTGGGAGCGGAACGTGAGGATGGCTAGCGTGGCGATGGCAGGCCAGCTGCTGGGGAACACCACGCGCCACAGGATCTGCACTTCACTCGCGCCGTCGATGCGGGCGGCGTCGAGGATATCATCGGGAAACGTGAGCAAGTACTGTCGCATGAGGAACACCCCGAACGCGTTCACGAGGAACGGGACGATCAGGCCGGCATACGAGTTCTGCATCCCCAGACTCGTGGTGATGATGTAGAGGGGGATCATCACAACCTGGAACGGGATCATCATTGTCGCCACAATGAGCAGCATGACGGCCTTCCGCCCGCGGAACCTGAACTTGGCAAGGCCGTAGCCGGTGATCGTGGACAAGACGACCGTGCTCAGTGTGATCGTCGTCGCAACGAACAACGAGTTGACCATGTTCCGCACGAAGAAGAACCGCCCATCATTCCCCCGGATCGCCTGCCAGTAGTTCTGCCAGTGGAAGCCCTGGGGGATCCACCGGTATGGGATGCGCGTCACCTCCATCGCCGGCATGAGCGATGCGGTGACCATGAACACGAGGGGGCCGAGGATGTAGACGAGCACCACCCCCAGGACAAGCCACACCCCGGCCGTAGCCAGTGCCGACCGGCCGCGTCGCACGGCGTTCCTTTGCCTCACAGGTAGCTCACCTCTTCCGAACGCGCTACCCGGAACTGCAGCCAGCTCAGGAACAGCATGATCGCGAACAGGATGATGCTCAGGGCGCTCGCCCGGCCGATCTGAAACGTTCGCACGGCCGTGTGGTAGACGTTCAACGTGATGACGTCAATCGGACCGCGGGGTGACCCGGCTTGAGAGAAGAGGTACTGCGTGCTGAACGTCCGCAGACACTGGATCATCGCTACGACGGAGACGAGGAGCGTGGTCGGTTTAAGGAGGGGGAACGTGACCTTCCAGAACGTCTGCCACACGCTCGCCCCATCCACCCGTGCCGCCTCGATGAGCGACCGGGGGATGCTGCTAATGCCGGCGATGAAGATGATCGTGAAGTACCCAACGTACTTCCAGACGTAGACGAGCATCGTTGCGAACTGGAGCATGCCTGGTGCGACGAGCCATCTGTGGTCCACGCCGGGTGTACCTGCGAAGGTGTTCACAAGCTGGTTCGCGATCCCCCGCGGGTCGAAAATGAGGAGCCAGATCGCTGCTGCCACTACGGTGGACACCACGGCCGGCGAGAAGAACGCCAGCTGCAGGAACCGCTGGAACCTCTTCCGTGAGCTGATGAACAGGGCAAGCACGAGGCTCAAGCCCACGAGCATCGCGAACGTCCCCCCTGTGAAGATGCCCGTCACCTTGAGTGAGTTCCAGAAAGTCGGCGACTGGAACAGGTATTGGTAGTTCCCGAACCCGATGAACCTCGGCGCGGCGGAGGACAGGAGGTGCTTCTGGAAGAAACTGAGGTAGAGCGCGTTGAGAACGGGGTAGATGCTGAACAGGCCGAAGAACACGAGGCTCGGCAGAACAAACGCCCATCCCCACCGCCCACGGCGCTCGCAGATCCCGCGCCTCGCCCTTCTCCTCCTCACAACCCCCCGTCCCCTTTGAGAACAGGAGGGCCCGGCACCGTTCCGCCCGGGCCCCCATCCTATCTCAGCTAACCCGCCATGCGGTCACTGAACGCTACTTGTACTCCGCCAGAACTTCGTTGGCCTTTGTGCGAAGCGTTGCCAAGGCGGCCTCCGGGGTCACGCCCTGCAGCATCACCGCTTTCACCGCCTCGTCCAGGAGCTGCTTAAACTCCGGGTTGGCTACGTGCAGCTGCACAAGGGAAGACCGAGCCATGTCCGAAGCGAACACATCGCCGTACGGCTGGGCCGCATACACGTCCGACGCGAGGAGGTCCTTTCGTGGCTGGATCAACCCCACCCGGGTGAGGTACTCCTCCGGGTGCGAGAGCATGTAAGCGATGAACCGCCAGGTCCATTCCTGCGTCTCGAGCGAGCTCTGCGCGTTGACCATGTAGTAGTGCCCGTAGTAGTGAGAAGCGACATCGGTGACCGCGTTCTCGAACACCGGGAACGGGATGACCATCCACTCGCCACTCTCGTAGAAAGCCGGGTTCTCCGTCCGAATCCGCGCGATCTGATAGAACCCGGTCAGACACATCGTGACCTCGTTCCGGTCGTAGTTGAACAGCTTGCGTGCCGGGGTGTAGGTGGGGGATCCCAGGTTCTTCCCCAAAGGGCCCCATTGCTGCATGTAGCGCAGCACCTGCAACCACGCCTCGTCGCCGATCACAGCCGTCTGCCCATCAGGGCTCAGGAACGCCCCCCCGAGCTGCTCCACCATCGCCAGCAGCCACTCCACGTAGTACCCGTAGCGGAAGTCGAAGCCGCGGCGCTTGATGATGTCGCCTTCTCGGATGACGAGCTTCTCCGAAACCTCCATCATCTGCTCCCACGTGCGCGGGTAGTCCGTGTCGGGGTCTAGTCCGACTTCGCGGAAGTACTTCTTGTTCACGAACACGGACCAAATCGTCAGCTCAAGGGGCAGCCCGTAGAGCTTGCCCTCCCTGTAGACCGGATCGAGGGTCCCCTCCAGATACGCTCCGAGGATCGAGTCCACGCTCGCGTAGCCCACCCATTCCGGTCGCAGCGGGGCCACGCGCCCCATGACCAGATACGGGTAGGCGTCGTTCACCTCGAGGTTGAACATGTCTGGGCCCTTGCCGGCCGCGAATGCCGTCAGCAAGACCTCGGCGATCCGCGCCGATGGGTACGTCACCCGCTCGATCGTTACGTGGGGATAGAGCGCCTGGAAACGCCGAATGTACTCCTCCTCCAGCGGGGTTCGATTCGGATCTTCATGCGTCCAGAATGTGATCTTGACTGGATTTGACGCTATCGCTGCCAATCCCAATGCCAGGAGCACCACGAGAAACCATGCCGCTCGCTTCATGTGAGTCACCTCCTTCGAGCCTGTCGAGCCGCCTTCCACGTCGCCGCCCTTCGCGCGGCATCCACAGACGGGTTCCCTCCACACGCTCGCATTTGGACGCCTCTCACCCCCCGTACGGGGTCCCCGGCTGCACCCAGGGCCAAACATGTAAGGCGCAGTATAGTCCCGTAGCGCGAAGTTGACAAGGTGCGGCGAACTGCCGACGTGGTAGACTGACGCATCTCATTGACAGGAGGGCACACGATGGACAAAGGCAGGTACGCGTTCCTGGAGCGATTCCTCACCACAATCAGCCCGTCGGGGTTCGAGACCGATGCGGCGGCGGTATGGCGTGAAGAGGCAGCCACGTTCGCCCAGCGGACGTGGGCGGACCTCCACGGGAACGCGTTTGCGTCCCTCAACGAGGCTGGCGCTCCCCGGGTCATGCTCGCCGGCCACATGGACGAGATCGGGCTCATGATCTCCCACATCACGGACTCGGGGTACCTCTACACCCGCCCCATCGGAGGTTGGGACGCACAAATCCTTCCCGGCCAGCGGGTGTGGGTCCACACCAAGAAGGGCTGCGTGCTCGGCGTGATCGGCCGGAAGCCGATCCACCTGCTTGCGGACGAAGACCGGAAGAACGTTGTCAAAGTCGAGGACCTGTGGATCGACATCGGCGCCAAGTCGAAGGCCGAGGCGCAGAAGAGGGTCGAGATCGGAGACCCGATCGTTCTCGCCCATGACCCCGCCCGCCTCTCTGACGATCTCCTCGTTGCACGGGGCGTGGACGACCGGATCGGGGGGGTCGTGGCCCTCGAAACGCTGCGCCACCTCAAGGCCCTCAAGCCCAAGGCCGCGGTGTTCGCTGTGGCCACCGTGCAGGAGGAGATCGGCCTCCGCGGGGCGCGGACGAGCGCCTACGGCCTGGACGCGACCGTAGGGATCGCCGTGGACGTCTGCCACACCACCGACACCCCCGGCACAGAGGGCGAAAAGAAGAAGCTGGGGGAGATCGGTCTCGGCAAGGGGCCGGTGATCGCCCGGGGCCCAAACATCAACCCCAAGCTGTTCGACCTCCTCATCGCGACGGCCAAGAAGGCGAAGATCCCATTCCAGATTGAGGCCGCCCCGGGCGGCACGGGGACAGATGCCAACGCGATGCAGCTGAGCCGAGCCGGGATGGCGACCGCCCTCGTCTCGATCCCCAACCGGTACATGCACTCGCCGTGCGAGATCGTATCGCTCAGGGACGTCGAGAATGCAGCGAAGCTCATCGCCCACACTGTGGCGGGGCTGACCGCGAACACCGACCTCGTGCCCGGGGAGACGAAGAAGGCGCCGGCGCCCTCGACGGCCCGGAGGCGTCGGACGACCTGACGCGGGACGTAGAGAGCTAGTGTCTTGTCAGCTTACTGAGTGAGCGGAGGATCTGGTCGGCGGTCTTCGT
>JANLFW010000035.1 GCA_024653305.1 Candidatus Acetothermia bacterium
GGGAGGTGCGCTGATGGAGCGACACAATGTTTCCATATCCGGGGCGGGGAAGATCACCGGAGGCGAGTACGGGGACGTGCGCATCGCCGGGTCCGGGCGGGTGGATGGGGACATCACCGCCGAGGAATTCTGCATCTCCGGGTCGGGGAGGGTCCAGGGCAACACCAAGGCCCGGGAGATCACGGTGTCCGGATCGGCCAAGTTCGCCGGCCGGGTGGAGGCGGACGTGCTCGAAACCTCCGGGAGCTGTGGCATCGACGGGGACGCGGAGGTGAAGGAGTTCCGGTGCTCCGGGTCCCAGCGGGTGGGGGGAAAGCTCCGGGCCCACTACGTGCGGGCCAGCGGTTCTCTCCAGGTCGGGCAGGACGTGGAGGCCGACGTGTTCACCTCGTCGGGCAAGTTCGAGATCGGGGGGCTCCTTTCCGCGGACCGGGTGGAGGCCAAGCTCGTGGGGAACAGCCGAGCCCGGGAGATCGGGGGGGAGCGGATCGAGGTGCACACGGGCCCAGGGTTTTCCCTTGGGATCAACTTGGCCGGCCTGCGTCTCGGGAGGTTCGCCACCGGCTCCCTCACCGCGGAGACCATCGAGGGCGACACGGTGGACCTGGAGGCGACCGAGGCCCAGGTCGTGCGGGGGAAGGTGGTCCGCATCGGCCCAGGGTGCCGGATCGGCTGGGTGGAGTACACCGACTCCCTCGAGGTCCACCCCGAGGCCGAGGTGGGGGAGAGGGTCGAGCGATGATCGGGCGCCTCATCGGCAGTCTGATTGGGGTTGCGTCCGGGCTCGTCGGGGCGGCCCTCGGGGCGGGCGGGGCCCTCCTGGGGGCGGCGCTCCTCATCCCGCTCGTCGTGGTGTTGGTCCTCCTTGTAGCCGCCATTCTCCTCCCGATCATCCTCCCCCTCCTCACTGTGGGCGGGGCCTGGCTCCTCGTGCGGATCCTCTTCCCCCGCTATCCTTCCCCGGCAGCGAAACGGAGGCGGGAATGACCCAAGCAAGCGAAGCGGAGTTCTACGCGCTCGTAGACCAGTTCTTCCAGCGGATGATGGAGGAGTCCCCGGTGGCGGCGACCCAGCTCGGGGACCACCGGTTCGACCACAAGCTGGGGGACCACAGCCCCCCCGCCCGGGCCCGGCAGGAGAAGATGCTCCGGGAGGCCCTGGCCCAGCTTGAGGGCATGGATGACGCTCGCTGGTCGGCCGACGCCCGGATCGACCACACCCTCGTCGTCCGGCTGGCGCGGTCGTTCCTCAGGGAGATCGAGAAGCTCCAGCACTACCAGCGAAGCCCGGGGATGTACGTGAACGAGTGCCTGGGCGGCGTGTTCCTCCTCCTCATGCGCGACTTCGCCCCGTTCCGGGTGCAGATGAGGAGCGCGGTCGGGCGCCTGCGGGAGGTCCCCCGGGTCCTGGCCCAGGGGAAGGAGAACATCGTTCCGGAGCGGGTGCCCAAGGTGTGGGCCGAGACCGCCCTCGAGGGGGCCAAGCGGGGGCTCATCTTGTTCCGGGTCGTCCTCCCCCTCCTCAGCCTCCGGACGCCGTGGCTGTTCCCCCAGGTCCTCCTCGCCAGCCGCCGGGCGGCGCGGGCGCTTGGGGACTACGTCCGGTTTCTGGAGCGCGAGGTCCTCCCCCAGGCGCGGGGGCAGTTCGCGGTGGGCAAGGAGCTGTTCGAGGAGATGCTCCGGGAGGACCACCTCCTCGACTACTCCGCCGATGAGCTCCTCGAGCTGGGGTGGAAGCTCCTCCGCGACACCCGGGCCCAGATGGAGACCCTAGCAGCGAAGGTGGCCCCGGGGAAGACGGCCCGGGAGATCATCGAGGAGGCGAAGAAGGACCACCCCTCGGCGCGGGAGCTTCTCCCCACGTACCGGCGGGAGATGGCGCGGGCGCGGCGGTTCGTGGAGGAGCGGGGGATCGTGACCACTCCCCAAGGGGAGACGCTCCGCATCCGCCCCACGCCCCCCTCGATGCGGCCGGTGATCCCCTACGCCGCGTACATGATGCCGGGGCCCTTGGAGGAGAAGCAGGAGGGGACGTTCCTCGTGACCCCGGTGGAGCGGCTGGCGCCACGGCGGGTGCGGGAGGAGAAGCTGCGCGGCCACTGGCGGGCCAAGATCCCCATCACCGCCCTCCACGAGGCCTACCCCGGCCACCACCTCCAGCTCGTGTACGCCAACCGCCACGCCAAGACCCTCCCCCGCAAGGTGGGAAGCGCCCTGTCTAGCCTGTTCGTGGAGGGGTGGGCGTTCTACTGCGAGGAGCTCATGGAGTCCCTGGGGTTCCTCGATCAGCGCGTGCAGAAGATGGCGCGGCTGCAGGATCAGCTGTGGCGGGCGGCGCGGATCGTCCTCGACGTCTCCCTCCACACCGGGAGGATGACCGTGGACGAGGCAATCGAGTTCCTGGTGAAGGAGGCGGGCCTGGAGGAGCCCAACGCGAGGGCCGAGGTCCGGCGGTACACGGCCTCCCCCACGCAGCCCATGAGCTACCTCATCGGGAAGCTGGAGATCCTCAAGGTGATCGAGGAGTACAAGCGGCGGCGGCCGGGGGCGTCGCTGCGGGAGATCCACGACGCGATCCTCGCCTGCGGGTCGCTTCCCCCAAAGCTCCTCCGGGAGCGGCTCCTCGCGGGGTAGAGCCGGTGGGGGGGAGACTTGCAGTTCCTGTTCTGCGGTTCTACCGGTCCTGACCCCGAGCTGAACCCCTACCGAGTGTGCAATCCACCGCCGCGCCAGGCCATCCTCCGCACCATCAACGCCCGGCCCCTGGGCGCGGAAGGCGTGGCCGTCCAGGTGGGCCTTCCGGCGGGGGAGGTCCGGCGCCACCTCGGGGCCCTGGAGCGGGCCGGGCTCGTCCGGCAGGTGGGAGCAGCGTACCAACCCACGTTCCCCATCTTCACGAGGGGGGACCTGGAGGCGCTCACGCCGTGGATGACCGGTTCCGCCGCGGCGTTCGCCGAGGTCGTACGGCAGCACATGGACTTGGTCGCCCGCACGCACGACCGCTGTCGCTTTTCGGACCAGGGGTGGACGGTGGCCGAAACCGGGTACATCCTGGTTGGAGCCTACACCTTCGACTACGGGGGACTGGCCCTGGAGAGCACCGGCTACCTCGTAGCGGCCCAGGACATGCCGGGTGGGCGGTACGTGTTCACAGGGATCGACGGGGAAGGGATCGACCTCCGGGCACGCTGGATGTGGGGGCACAGCACGAGCTTTGGAGAATTCACGTTCTTCGGCCACGGGGAGGTCCCCGCCGGGGGGGGCCGCCGGGCGTTTCCCGACCTTGCCTGGCGGTGGGCCCACGAGGGGAGGCCCGAGGCACAGATCGCCCGCACCATGGTGGAGCTGGGCCAGATCCTGGTCGCCTTCGCCCGAAGGCCCCAGCTCTCCGCTCCCTGTGGGCTTGGGGAAGCAGGGCTTGCCGACCAGCTGGCCCTTCTGCACGAGCTTGGGTACGTAGCGTGTCGGGGAACGAACTGGCGATCGCTTTGTCCCGTGGTGGACGAGCCCGCCCGGGCCGCGGTTCGGGACATGGTGGACAAGCTGTGGGCGCACCTCCTCCGTCAAGCGGTGTCTCCCCGGTGGGGCGACCTGGAGCGCACCTACCTGACGACTGCGCCGGCCCGGAACGGGGTGCCGTTGCCGGTGGCGTTCAACGCCCTGCACCACCTCGTGTTCGACGGGGCCCTGCGCAAGCTGATGGAGCGGGGGACGATCACCTGTCCCCCCCGCCGCAGGGACGGGGCCGCCTACGCCCTGTGGGTAGAGTGGGAGGGCAGGTTTCGTTAGCTCCTCTCCGCCCTGGGGCTAGCCGGTGTGGAGGGGGCGGGCCAGGGCGGCGAGGGCGGCCTCCCACAGCCCCTCGGGGAACGTGGGGTGGGCGTGGACTGTGGCCGCAAGCTCCTCGTCTTTGAGGCCCAACCCAACGGCGAGGGCGGCCTCGGCGATGAGGTCCGAGGCGTGGGGGCCCACGATCTCCGCCCCCACGACCCTCCCCTCCCCATCGACGACCACCTGAACGTGCCCCTCCGTCTCCCCTTCCGCCCACGCCCGGCCCAGGGCCGCCAGGGGGAACCGCCCCAGCCGGAACCCCCGGGCGGGAGCCTCGTCCGCTGGTACCCCCACCAGGGCCACCTCGGGCTGGGTGAAGATCGCCTGGGGGACCACGGCCTCCTCCGCCGGAGGTGGGGGCTCCCCGCGGCGCGCCGAACCGATGATCTCCGCCACGCGGAGGCCCTCGTGGGACGCCTTGTGGGCGAGCATCCACCCCCCCGGAGGCCGCCGATCGCGTACACGCCGGGAGCGGCCGCCAGGTGAGCGTCTGTGGCCACAAACCCCCGCTCTAGGCGGGCCCCCACCGCCTCCAGGCCCAGGCCGGAGCTGCGCGGCCGGCGGCCCACGGCCACGAGGACCGCGTCGGCGGGGAGCTCCTCCCTTGCCCCCATCGGCAAGGCCGGGAAGAGCCTCCTGTGGAAGGAGGGCGGGTA
>JANLFW010000036.1 GCA_024653305.1 Candidatus Acetothermia bacterium
TCCGCATCCCCACGACCCAGCTTGCGGCGACCTCCTCCACCGCCTCCCCCATCGCCACCTGCACCGAGCAGCCGGCCCTGATCCGCATTCGGAACACGGGCGACCCCGCGGTGTACAGCCTCGTGGCCCGGGAGACCCTCCCGGCCGGGATTCTCTACGTCCCCGGCACGACCCGCTGGCGGAAGGGAAGCGACCCGTGGCAAGTTGGGGGTGACCCGACGATCGTCGGCGCGACCCTGGAATGGACGGAGCTCGAGGTCGCGGGCCTGGCGGAGCTCCGGTCCCGGGAGACCCTGGAGATCGAGTTCGGGATCCTCGCCTCCTGCTCGTTCACCGGGGGGAACCTCGTGGTTTCGGTGGACTACCTCAACGTCTGCTCCGAGCCGGGGACGCTCCCGGCTGGGGCGTTCCGGCTCGACGCCCGGCGGCCGAGCCTTTCCGTGAACAAGGTCCAGATCTCGCCCTCGGGGAGTGGCCCCATCGACTGCGGGGGAGAGGTGACGTGGCGGATTGACGTGACGAACACGGGGCCGATCCCCATCCCCTACGCCTGGGTCGAGGACGAGCTGGGGGACGGGTTCACCTACGTCTCCTCCACCGGCGGGATCTACGGTGTGGACGACGGGTGCAGCTCCGGTTCCACGGTCACGTGGGCCCTGGAGAACTTGCCTCCGGGGGGGATGGCCCAGCTCACCCTCACCGCCGAGCACACAAGCTGCGGCGACCTTTCGAACACGATCCGCGCTTGGTGGGGCTGCGGAGCCGACAGTGACGGAAGCTCGTGCACCCCCGACGACATCTGTCTCACCGGCGTGCCTGCTACCCTCACTATCACCGCGTCGCGCGATCCCAGCGTTACGCTCAGCTCGAGCCTCGATCCGGGCCAAGTCCCGTCGTGCGACACAACGACCTTCACCCTCACCGTGACCAACCCCTCCACCGCCCGCGCAGACGCGGTGGACGTGCGGATTGCCCTCCCCGCCGGGCTCGCCTACGTCCCCGGGAGCACCGAGATCGACTGTGGGTCGGGGTTCTTCTCCGCTTCGGACCCGGTGGCCGCCGGGGGGTTCCTGTACTGGTACGACCCGAACGACCCGGGAACCAACCTGTGCGCCGGGATCCCCGCGGGGGGCACTGTGCGCCTGCGGTTCCGCGTCCAGGCCTCCTGCTACCGCACCACGGGGAACGCGGGGATCGTCGTCTACTACTACGACTGCTGCGGGTTGACCCAACGGCAGACGACGGGCTCGCGGTCCCTCGCCCCGGCCGTTCCCAATCTCACGATCACGAAGACGCCCGCCACGGTGCCCCTCGACTGCTACGACCCCGGGAGCACCGTCACCTGGCAGATCCGGGTTCAGAACACGGGAGGGGCGAGCGCGGACTGGGTGCGCGTGGAGGACACGTTGGGGGCGAGCCTGCAGTACTTGAGCTCCAGTCCCCTTGCCACGCCCATGGGCGCGCAGAAGTGGGGCTGGGAGTTTGGGCCCCTGGGGCCGGGCGAGTCGCGAACCTTTGAGATCACGGTGCGGCTGAGCCAACCATCGAACGACTGCGCGAGCGCCCTGCGCACGAACACGGCAAGCGTCTGGTGGGGCTGCGGACCGTTCGACGGGGACCCCAACACGACCGACGGCTGCACGGGCGGAGGTCCAGTGACCGCCACAGCGCGGGCCACGATTCCTGACCTCACCCTCACGCCCAGCAACATCACCCCTGTGCTGACCTGCGTCGACGATGGGATCCACAGCGGGCGGGTGACCATCGTCGTCCGCAACACGGGCGACGCTCCGGTCACAGGGGACTTCAGGATGCGGGTGGAGGAAGCCGCTACAGGTTGGTGGCGCGAGGGGTACTTCGGTGCGGATTTTGGGGGAACGCTCCCTGTAAACGCCAACTCGACCCGCACGATCCACGTAGACGGTTGGCCCGTGTCGTGCCAATCCTGCACCTACAGGTTCACCGTCACCTTGGACCTCGGTGACGATATCTGCGAATGCATCGAAGGGAACAACGCGAACTCCCGCGATTGGACGATTACCCTTCCTGACCTCACGGTGCGACGTGAGAACCTGGCCTTGACCTGTGCGGGTGACGGTCTGGTCTTGATCTCGGGCACGGTCACGCTGGGCAACGAAGGCTGCGGGACCGCCCTCACCGCGAACGTGCCGATGCGGTTCGTCCTCCATGACGGAGCGGGCTGCTCCGGGACCGTACTCCACACGTGGACGGAGACGTTCAGTGGGGTCAGCATCCCCGCGGGGGGCGAGCGGACGTTCACCGTAGGCCACACGTTCCCGATCGACCTCTGTACCGAAGCCACCGGTTGCACCGTGTCCCTCCTCATCGAGGCCGACCACACGGGTTCGATCTGCGAGTGCGACGGGACGAACAACACGCTGTGCACGGTCCTCCCCGTGGAGATCCCCGATCTGGCGGTGGTGGCCGTGGAACCGAACGTCCCCGACGCGTGCTCCCCGGGGCGGGTGGAGGTGACGGTGGCCAACGTCGGGTGTGTGGAGAGCCCGGCGGGAGTGGTGGTCCGGATCACCGGCGCTGCCACGGGAGAGATCACGCTTCCGGCGATTCCCGCTGGGGATGAGGCAACTGTCACCGTAGACCTGAACCAGATCCTCCCCTGCGGCGCGTACACGATTACCGCGAGGGTGGATCCCGATGACGTGCTGTGCGAGTGCAGCGACACGAGCAACGCGCTGGAAGCGTCGTTCACCGTGGTGGATCCCGATCTGACGATCACCGACCTCCGGGTCGAATGCCGGGGGGACGGCAGCTTCGCGGTGAGTGCGGTGGTCCGCAACGTCGGAACCGAGGACGCGCCGCCGACGGCCGTACGCATCTACGTGGACGGAGCGCTGTTCGCCACCGTGGCTGTTCCCGCGCTGGCGATGGGCGAGGGGTACACCGTGAGCTACGTGACCCCGCGGATCAAGTGTGGCGTGGACCACGTGTTCCGGCTCGTGGTGGACGAGGGGGACCTCATCTGCGAGTGCAACGAGGCGAACAACGAGGTAGAGACCCTCGCCCGCTGCGGCTGCCCGGCCTTGGTGACCCAAAAGAGCGTTGCCCAAATCCTGCGGGGCGGGGTTCCCGTGGCCACGAACGTCCCCGTTGAGCCGGGGGACCTCGTGACCTACACGCTCACCGTGACCAACGTGGGGGCGGGCTGGGCATTCAACGTGGACGTGTGGGATGAACTTCCCGTGGAGTTCGCCTACGTCGCGGGGAGCACGAGCGCCGCCTGGCCGGGGGGAAGCTCGAGTGCGGATCCCTCCGGGGCCCCCGGGCCCTCCCTGGCCTGGGACCTTGGGGCCACGCTCCTTCCGGGCGAAGCGCTGACCCTTTCCTTCCAGGCCCTCGTGACAAGCCTTGCCCGCCAGGGCCGGTCGTACACGAACACGATGGGAGCCACGGGCGAGGAGGGCAACGGGACCCCAATTCCCCCGGACAGCGGCCTCCCCGGGGACGACGACCCGGACGATTCCGCCCCCGTCGTCCATCCCGCGACCGTCCCCGCCCTGGCCCTGGACAAGGCGATTGCCGACGTCCTCCGGGCGGGCGTGAGCCGGGGCCCAACCGGGCCGGTCGAACCCGGCGACGTCATCGTCTACACGGTGACGGTCCGCAACGTGGGCGGCGGCACGGCGTACAACGTGGACTTCGCCGACCAGATTCCAGCCCACACGGAGTACGAAACCGCCTACGGGGATGGCCTGTACACCGTGGACAGCCCGCCGGCGGGCCCCGCCTCGCTGGGGATCCCCGACGGGGCCACGGGGCTTGTCACCGCGGACACCTCGGCCACGATCAACCCCGGCGGAACCCTAAGCGCCACCTACCGCGTGCGGGTCCTGAGCGCAGTCTCCCAAGGCGTGGACCTTGTGAACTACGCCGTGACGAGCGGGAAAGACGGGGCGGGGGCCCCGATCCCCGAGTACAACCCGGACGTTCCGGACACCTACCCGGATCGGGACGCGACCCGGATCCCTGTGGTCGAGCCTGGCCTTGCCCTGGACAAGGAGATCGCCGACGTCCTGCGGGGCGGGGTCTCCGTGTGGCCGACCCCGATCGTCCTGTGGGGCGACGTGATCGTGTACCGGGTCACCGTGCGCAACGTGGGGCTCGGCACTGCCTACAACGTGGACCTCACGGACAACCTCCCGTTCGGCCTCGCCTACGACGCGGGCGGAGACGGGACCTACACCGTGGACAGCCCGCCGAGCGCCGGGTCCCTCGGGATCCCCGACGGAACCACCGGCCTCATCACGGCAAGCATCTCCGCCCAGGTCAACAGCGGGGGGACGCTCGTCGTCGTCTACCGGGCGCGGGTCCTGCCCGAGGC
>JANLFW010000037.1 GCA_024653305.1 Candidatus Acetothermia bacterium
TTCCCCTGGAGGCGGAAGGCCGCCCGGTTGCTGACGTAGACGCCCTTTCCGTTCTCGGTGATGAGGCTGTCCCGCAGCTCGCCGCCGCGCACCCCCTCGACGAACAGGCCCTCGCCCCGGTTCCCGCGGATGACGAGGTTCGCCAGGACCGGGTTGTCGGCCCGGCTCTCCACCTGCACCCCGCGTTGGCCGCCGGTGACGGTGAGCCCGATCAGCACGACGTCGCGCTCCCGGAGGAGCACCACCGGGTCATCGGCGAACTTGGCCTGAACGATCACCTGCTCGGGATCTGCGCCGCGGATGGTCAGCCCCCGCTTGGCGATCGTAAGGTTCTCCACATAGGTGCCGGGGGCGACGGTGATGGTATCGCCCACTGCCGCGGCGTTGATCGCCTCCTGGATCGTCTTGAACTCCTCGGGCACGCGAAGTTCCGCGGACACGGCGAGCGCGCCCCAGACCACCAACACAACCAGCAACGCCAGTTTCGTCCTCATCGCCCGCTCACCTCCACTGGCTGCACCACTTGGAATCCCTCGAATCCCTGACGCACGCCTTGGATGAGGTAGTAGAACGCCCCGTCCTTGCCGTGGGCCTCGCGGACGACCAGACGCGCAGGGGAAAGCTCTACCACATAGAGCTGTAGCCACTGCCCAATCGGCGTCAGTTGCACCGTCAACCCCTCGGCGGAGGTCACCAGGCCGAAGTGCTCGGCCAGCTCGACGACCGCTTCCCCGGCCAGGAGTTGAGCCTGGCCCCTCACAAAGACGCCAGCTTCCGGGCCCTCCAAGGCCGCGTACACGATCTCCGTTGCCGGATCCGTTGGGTTCGGCTGGACGAAGAACTTGCACCCCTGCACCCGGAGATCCCGGCTCACGGTAACGCTGTCGAACTCCGCGTCCCGGGCGATCAGGTCACCCGCGTCCAGCAGACCCATCACGCGCACGTCGCCCTCTACCTCCAGTTGGTTCGGGATGCGCACAAGGCCCGTCGCCCGGTTGAACTCCATCACCGTGAGCTTCAGCTCGGCTAGGTTCGGGGGATCGGTCGTCCCCAGGGCCAGGTTCGGGCCGTTGCCGGGGTTGATGAAGCTCCAGGTGTTCGTCGGGCTTCCGCCGGGCCTTGCCGGCGGCTCGCCTACCACCAGCCAGCCGGCGAATGCTTGGCCCGTGATGGTGGCCGCCTTGGCCGTTAGGCTGCCCCCGACCTCGGCATCGGTGCTCACCGTGAGCGAGGGAACGGTCAGGCGGCCGGTCAGGGTGTCGCCGGCCTTGAGGATGTAGCGCTTGTCCGCGGCGGCGAAGTCCACACTGCCGGGATCTCCCTTGGGGCCACGCTCGCCCTGGGGCCCCTGGGGTCCGGGAGGACCTTGGGGGATCTCGAGCTCGATCTCCAGTTTCTTGTCGGTTTTCTCAGGGATGGCCGTCAGCCAGGCCCGCCCGCTGCCTGGTTGGTTGTGGGGGACGAACTGGACGTCGAGGGCGACCTCGCCGATGCCGGGCCCGGCATCGCCCTGCGGCCCTTGCAGACCTCGCGGCCCCTGTGGACCAGCAGGGCCTTGGGGGCCTTGTGGGCCTTGTGGGCCAGCAATGCCTTGGGGTCCCTGTGGACCTTGGGGGATCTGGAGCTTCAGGACGAGGTTTTGGTTGATCGAACCGGGAATCGGCACGAGGGCCGCTTGCCCTCCCCCGGCCTGGCCGGCGGGCACAATCACGGCGTTCAACTGAACCCCCACGATGCCCGGCCCGGGAGGTCCGGCAGGCCCGGGACCTGCGGCAAGCGCGACCCAGTTCACTCCGTTGAACACCATCGGGAGGTTCTGCCCGGTGTCGAAGTAGAGCGCGCCCGGCCCGACGGGCACGGGTGCGGCCGCGAACGCGCCGAGCTGGAGCTGCCCACCCACCTGAGCGTTTCCGCCTACGTTCAGGCCCAAGACGACGTTCACCGCCCCGCCGACGTTGAGGTTCCCCGCAAAGGCCACGTCCCCACAGCCGGCGGGTGCGGCCACGCCGACCCCCAGGCTGTGGGCGATGGTAAGGCTCCCCGCCGGTGGTGCCACCGGTACGGCCGGTACGGGCATCCCGATCGCCGCGGCGCCTGTCGCGCTCATCTCGAACCGGGGAGCGCCGACGCAGAACGCCCCGGCGGGAGCTCCGGCGAGGGCGATCACGAACTCGCCGGTTGCGGTGGAGGTCAGGGTCCAGTTCCGGCCGCCGGGGAGGAGGCCCATGCTATCGAGCGCCAGGTTCGCTGGGTTGCCAGCGCCGAGGTGCCCGATGTGGAGCCTGTACGCCGGAGCCGCGACCGCCAGGCCCACGTTTCCCGCGGCGGAGATCACGAACCGCGGGGCGGCCGCGGAGAGGTCGGTGATCGTGAAGCTGCCCGGCGTGGCCGGCGCCACGGGATTGCCAAGGGTGAAGGTCAGATGGCCCGCCGGCCCCTCGAACACCATTCGCTCCACGTACGTGCCCGTAGGCTGCGGGAAGTGCTCGATGAACACGACCGCGGTCGCTGGGCTCGACACCGTGGGCGGCCACGGGCGAGGCACGACGACGGGCACCGGAACAGGATGCATCGCCCAGGTCCAGATCCCCGCGCCTCCCGCGCTGTCGTCGAAGCTCAGCAACACGGGCAGAGATCCTGGCTCGGCCCGTGGAGCGAGGTTCAGCCTGGACCATCCTTCAGCCGGTCCCATCGTGGTCAGCCCCGCCACCCGCAGGCCGTCGCCGAGGGTGGTCAACCCCTCGATCGTGGCCGTGCCCTCGACATGGAGGCTGCCCCCGGGGGAGAGGTTCGGGGGACCGCCGGTAGGCAGGCGGCCGTCGTCCTCGAAACGGATCGCCCTTTGGTCCCCGGACAGGACGAACTCGCCAACCTGTCGGTACTTGTCGAAGGGTACCGGCTCGATCTTCCCGGTCAGGACGAGCTCGAAGATAGCCAAGACAGGCGGGCCGTAGTAGCGGCGGTAGACGCGGTACCCAGCGCGAGCGCCGATCCGCGCCGTCTCTCGGAGAATGTCCGGAACCTCCCATTCCATGACGTAGATCTGCCCGGAGATGACCCACGCCGGAACCGGACCGACCTGCACGGCTTCCTTGTCGTCCACGAACGCGGTGACAAGGTAGAAGTAGATCCCATCAAGCTCCCCCGCCCGTTCGCCCGACTTGGGGTCCCGCGACCCGATGTCGAACCCGGGCGCAAGGTCCGTGGGCAACCGCTTGACTGTGAGATCCCCGCCCAGGGCGAGGATGTCCGCGCCCAGCCCAAGGACGAGCCCGGCCTTGGGCAAAGCCAGGCCGGTAAACGACGCCTGGAGATCGAGCCTGATCCCCACTAACGCTTCCACCGTGAGGGTAGTGAACCTGCCCTCCTGGGCCGGTGAAGGCCACCCCAGAAAGACGAGCCCAACTAGGATTCCCCACGCCGAAACGACCGACCGCCATCCTCGCCGCATGGCTACCCCCTTCCCTGCTTGTTGCACTTACTTCATCGCCAGCCGAGCCTGCTCGGCCGGCGTTGGCGCCAGGGCATGGCGATCATGTCGGGTGTGCCTGTCCGGCGTTCGGGAAGCGCAGGTTCGCGCCTGCCGGGTCCTGCGGTCGGCCAGGCCGTCGGGGTGGAGCGTAGGGAGGGGCAAGGTCGGATCGGTGGCGACGGCAGCTCGAGCGGGACCGGGGGTTATGTGTTCTTGGTTGCCGCGGTTACATGCACCACCCCGCCGCCGGTGGCATCATAGTGCTCCGTCCCGTCCGTGTCAATGAGGAACAAACCCGCGACGCGTGATCTGCGATGCGTGAGGTGAAGAAGGGCTCTACTGATCACGG
>JANLFW010000038.1 GCA_024653305.1 Candidatus Acetothermia bacterium
CCCGGCCCGAATGGGCCGGGCCCCGTCCTGAGGCTTGCTCGCCGCGGTCCCCCCCTACTATAATGTGTCCCTGCTGCCCTGAGGCAGCACGAGCTCACAGGGGGTGATTGCGGGAAGGAGAGTTGTCTGTTCCTGGTTGGCTGAGACCACTGCGCATGGGAGGTGCCGTAATGAAGGGAAGCTTGCTGTTTGTGGCGTGCTTGCTTGTGGTGGGGGCGGTGGCCGCGGCCCAGACCCCCAAGGTGGGTGGGGAGCTCGTGATTGCTTTCGGGACTGACCCGGAGTCCCTTGACCCCAACAAGATCACGTCCGCTCCGGCGGGGATGGTCCTCACCCACATCGCCCAGACCCTCCTCCTCATGACGGAGGACCTGCAGGTGGCCCCGCTCCTCGCGGAGAGCTGGACCATCTCTGAGGACAACCTCACGGTGACCCTGTACCTCCGCAAGGGGGTGCTGTTCCACGACGGGACCCCGTTCAACGCCGACGCGGTCAAGGTGAACCTGGAGCGGTTCCGGAAGGCCACGTACGCGTTCCTCCTCTTCCCCCGCGTCCAGACGATTGATGTGGTGGACGAGTACACGGTCCGGTTCAACCTGGACAAGCCGTTCGCCCCGCTCATTTCCCACCTCACCCACAACTTCGTGGCCATGGTGAGCCCAAAGCAGATCGCCGAGCTCCCTGAGGGGAAGGACATCATGGAGCCCATCGGCACGGGCCCGTTCAAGTTCGACCGGTGGGTGCGAGGCGACCACGTGCGGATCGTGCGCAACGACGCGTACTGGGGCCAGAAGCCGTACCTGGACTCGGTGGTGTTCAAGGTTGTCCCCTCCGACGCCACCCGGCTCGTGCTCTTGGAGACGGGCGAGGTCCACGCCATCATGCGCGTGCCGCCGCTTGATGCGCCGAGGGTGGCGACGACGAAGGGGCTTGAGGTGGTGCGGGTTCCGAGCGTCCGCACGATCTACATCGCCTTCAACTACCAGAAGCCGCCGTTCACCGACGTCCGCGTCCGCCAAGCGATCAACTACGCGGTGGACAAGGAAGCGATCGTAAAGGAGATCCTGGGCGGCATGGGCGGCGTCTCCGACGCCCCGATCATGCCCCTCATCTTCGGCTACACCCCGCAGACGCCCTACGAGTACGATCCAGAAAAGGCCAGGCAGCTTCTGGCGGAGGCGGGGTTCCCCAAGGGGTTCAAGTGCACGCTCTACCACCCCACGGGCCGGTACATGAAGGACGCGGCGATCGCGGAGGCGGTGCAGGCGTACCTGGCCGAGGTGGGGATCCAAGCCGAACTCATCACGATGGAGTGGGCAGCGTACCTCGCCTTCCTCCGCAAGCCGGTGACCGAGGCCACATTCGACATGTTCATGCTCGGCTGGGGCTGCGTGACCTTGGACGCCGACTACGGTCTGTTCCCGCTGTTCCACACGAGCGAGTGGGCCCCGGTCGGGTCGAACCGCAGCTTCTACTCGAACCCCACGGTGGACAGCTTGCTCGAATTGGGGCGGGTGGAGCCGGATCCTGTGTCCCGGAAGGCCATCTACGCCAGCGTCCTCAACGTGCTGTGGGAGGACGCGGGGTGGCTGTTCCTCCACTACGAGGGGCAGATCAACGCCCAGCGGACGGTGGCCAAGGGCCTCGTCCATCACCCGCGGGAGTACATCCTGGCCCACCAGGCGTGGCTTGACCTCTAAGTGAGGGTGTGGGGGCCCGCCTGGGGCGGGCCCCCTTCTCCTGCTGTGATCCAGTACGTGGTGCGGCGGCTTCTGTTGGCGATCCCGGCCCTGTTCGGGGTGACCCTGCTTGTGTTCGGGATCCTGCGGATGCTCCCGGGCGACCCCGCCCAGGCGATGGCGGGGGTCCACGCGACCGAGGAGTTCGTGGCCCAGGTGCGGCGACAGCTTGGCCTGGACACACCGATCTACGTCCAGTACGGCCGGTTCATGGCCGGCCTCCTGCGGGGCGACCTGGGGACCTCGATCCGCACTGGTGTTCCCGTGAGCCGGGAGGTGTGGTCCCGGCTCATCCCCACCCTGGAACTCACCCTGGTGAGCCTGGCCCTGGCCACGCTCCTGGGGATTGGGGTGGGGGTGGTGTCGGCAGTGAAGCCCTACTCCATCTTCGACTACGTGAGTATGTCTGCGGCCCTGGTGGGGCTGTCGGCGCCCGTGTTCTGGCTTGGGCTCATGCTCATGCTCCTGTTCGCAGTCCAGCTGCGGTGGCTCCCTGCGGCGGGGCGGGGAGGACTGGCCCGCCTCGTCCTCCCCTCGGTTACCCTCGCCGCCTCCTCTGTGGCGTTGATCGCCCGCTTCACCCGGTCCACGATGCTGGAGGTGATGGGGCAGGACTACGTGAACACCGCCCGGGCCAAGGGCCTTCCCGACCGGAAGGTCATCCTCCACCACGCGCTCCGCAACGCCCTCATCCCCATCGTCACTGTGATCGGGCTGCGCTTCGGGGCGCTCCTGTCGGGGGCCGTCCTCACCGAAACCGTGTTCGCCTGGCCGGGTGTCGGGCGGTTGATGGTGGAGTCCATTTCCGCCCGCGACTACCCTGTGGTCCAGGGCGCGGTCCTTGTCCTGGCGCTGGCGTTTGTGCTCCTCAACCTGCTCGTTGATCTCCTGTACGGGCTCGTGAACCCGCGCATCCAGTATGACTGAATCCCATGCAGACCTTCCGCCGACTCCTTAAGCACCGGATGGCCGTGGTAGGCCTCGTCATCGTCGCGGCGTTCCTGGTGATCGCCGCGTTTGCGCCCCAGCTTTCTCCCCGTGACCCGATGCGGTTTTCGTTGGCCAACAAGCTCAGGCCTCCCTCGCCGAGCTACCCCCTGGGCACTGATGAGTTGGGACGCGACCTCCTCTCGCGGATCCTCCACGGGACGCGGGTGTCCCTGATGATGGCCGTGGTGTCGGTCTCCATCGGCCTTGTGGTCGGGACCCCGATCGGTGCTCTGTCCGGCTTCTACGGCGGCGCCGCCGACCTGGTCACCCAGCGGCTGGTGGACGTCCTGATGGCCTTCCCTGGCATCCTCCTTGCCATTGTCGTGGTGGCGGTCCTCGGGCCGGGGCTGTGGAACGCGATGCTCGCTGTGGGTATCTCCTTCGTGCCCACCTACGTTCGGGTGGTGCGGAGCTCGGTGCTGGAAATCCGCACGCGGGAGTACGTGGAGGCCGCCCGGGCCGTGGGGACTGGCAACCTCGCCATCGTGCGCCGGCACGTCCTGCCCAACTGCCTCGCCCCCATCATCGTCCTCTCTACTCTGCAGATGGCCTCGGCGATCCTGTGGGCCTCGGGGTTGGGGTACCTCGGCCTGGGGGCCCAACCGCCGACCCCGGAGTGGGGCACCATGCTCGGCCGGGCCCAGGACTACGTGCGTCTGGCCTGGCACTACGCCACGTTCCCCGGGCTGGCCATCGCCCTGGCCGTGTTGGGGTTCAACCTCGTGGGGGACGGGCTTCGGGATGCCCTGGACCCCCGGTTCGGGCATCGGGTGTA
>JANLFW010000039.1 GCA_024653305.1 Candidatus Acetothermia bacterium
GCTTGGCTCGGTTCTACGACATCGCCCCCAAGCATGTCTGGGAACCGATCTTCCGCGAGGCGATCCGGGAGGCGGAGGCGAATCCGGCCAAGGCGGCCGAGATCATCATGGCCAAGTTCCTTGGGGCTGACCCCGCGAGCGGCCGGGATCCGACCAAGGTCGTGGGGAGTGGCCCGTTCAAGCTCGTCGAGTGGCAGAGAAACCAGTTCATCCGCGGGGTGCGCCGAACCGATTTCTTCCTGTTCGATCCCCAGGTGTACGGTCCGGCGGAGAACTACGTGAAGGAGGTCATCGTCCGGTTCATCGTCCATGAGCCGACGCTCCTCGCGGCCCTGTTCGCCGGCGAGCTCGATGCCAGCGACGACATCGGCCTTGCCGGCCAGGATCCCGAGGTCCTGCGCTCCCGGGGCCGAGGGGTGTTCACGGTCGAGGTCTCCCCCTCCGGGTTCATCGAGCAGCTCAACTTCAACAACTTCGGTCACCCTCGTTACGGTGATGAAGGCTGTCAGATCGCTCGGGATCTCCTGCTCCATGATCCACGCACCCGCCAGGCCGTCATCCAGGCCATCGACCGCGAGGCGCTGGCCAAGGCGGTGTTCCCAGGGGCGATCGTGTCCAACTCGTTCGTGGTCCGGGGCGACTTCGGTTTCAACCCAGACCTCAACCCCTGGCCGTACGACCCCGAGGCCTCACGCAAGCTCTTGGCCGAGCTTGGCTGGAAGGACAGCGACGGGAACGGGGTCCTGGATCGCATCACTCCCGATGGCCGCAAGGTCGAGTTCCGTCTGCCTCACGCGACCACCCCGGCGTCGTTCCGGGTGCGGACCCAGGAACTGCTCCAGGAGTACCTGTCCGACGTCGGCATCGAGCTGGAGCCCGTGAACTACCCGGCTTCGGTTCTGTTTAGCACCGAGTTCGTCAACGGTGGCTCCGTTTGCACCTGGCCGGGGATTATCGAGTTCGCCTCGGCCGGGGGACTGGGCGAGGTCCCGGCAGATGAGCTCTCGGGCGAGCTGTGGGGCGATGACCCGCGCACCCCGGAGCTGTGGGACAACGTCCCACGCCGGGCGAACGCATTCGCCGGCAGCAACGTTACCGGCTGGATCAACGACGAGTACGACCGCCTGCACTTCGCGGCCTTGAGCGAGTTCGACCTCGCAAAGCGCGCCGACATCATCCGAGAGATGCAGGTCATCTTCAACGAGGAGCTCCCGTTCGTCCCGCTCTATGAGCGGGTGGAGATCCTCACCGCCAAGGTCGGCTTGGTGAACTACGTCAAGGGCACGGCCATCACCCGCACCCCGTTCTGGAACGCGTGGGAGTGGGGCTGGGAGCAACACGGCGCGGTGCAGCTTCGCACGGCCGGGTAGAGAGACAACCGGGGTGGGGGCTAGTCCCCCCACCCCTTCTTCCTCCCGAGGTGAAGATGCGGTGACGGCCTATATCATCCGGCGGGTCCTGCAGATCATCCCGACCCTGTTCATGATCTCACTCATCGTCTATGGCCTTCTCGCCCTCAAGCCCGGCGACCCAATCGACGAGCTCCGCTTCGGCAATCCAGGTTTCACCCAAGCCGACTACGAGCGGCTCATCAAGCTGTACGGCTTGGACAAACCGTGGTACTTCCGCTACTGGTACTGGCTGGGCCGTGCCGTGCAGGGGGACTTCGGCCCGTCCCGCCGGTACGGGATGCCTGCCGCGGAGTACATCTTTCGCTATCGGTTGCCGAACACCCTTATCCTTTCAGGGCTGTCGCTCCTCGTCGCGTTTATGGTCGCGGTACCTGCCGGGGTTTTTTCCGCACTACGTCAACACAGCGTGCTCGACTACGCGATCACGTTTGTCAACTTCATCGGGGTCTCGGTTCCGATCTTCTGGCTGGGGATCATGCTGATCTACCTGTTCGCCGTCTGGTTACGCGTTCTGCCAGCGGGGAGCGTCCAGACCCCGGGGATCGTTGGTGGGTGGGCCCAGTTCCTGGACCGGGCTCGGCACGTGATCCTCCCGGTCACGGCGCTCTCAGCGCTTCAGATGGCGTCTTGGACCCGGTTCATGCGCAGCTCGATGCTCGAGGTACTCAACCTGGATTACGTGCGCACCGCTCGGGCCAAGGGAGTGGCCGAACGGACCGTCACCTACCGCCATGCGTTGCGAAATGCGATCCTCCCGATCATCACCCTGGTCGGGCTGGCCATCCCAACTGTGTTCTCCGGGGCCGTGCTTACCGAGACCGTGTTCAACTGGCCGGGCATGGGCAGGGCCATCTTCGACTCCATCATTGCCAACGACTTCAACGTGGCCATGGTCGCCCTGATGTTCATCTCGCTTCTCATCCTTGCGTTCAACCTGCTGGCCGACCTCGCCTATGCCTTGGCCGACCCGCGGATCCGCTATGACTGAGGCGGTGAAAAGGCGACGACGTCCGCGCCAGCGGGTTGGTCAAGGGGAGAGCGCCTGGCACCTGACTTGGCGCCGGTTCCGTAACCACCGCCTGGCCCTGCTCGGCGGGACCGTCATCTTGGTCCTCGTCCTGGGGGCGGTCCTTGCTCCCTGGATCTCCCCGTACGAGTACTCGCGGACCAACCTCCGGCGCCAGTTTGCCGCCCCCACCTTCACCGTTCCCACCGATGCCCAGCTGTTGGGCCGTTGTACGCGGCCGGCCGTGCTTTTCTGGAAGTGCGGCATGCACCCGTTCGGCACCGATGACCTCGGGCGGGACATCCTGACCCGGGTCCTGTACGGGGGGCGGGTATCGCTCCTGGTGGGGTTCGCCGCGGGGCTGGCGTCCACCCTCCTTGGCGGCCTGCTTGGGGCCACGGTGGCCTACTTCGGGGGGCGCATGGACGCGCTGGTGAGCCGGTTCACCGACACCATGCTCTCCATCCCCCAGTTCCCGCTGCTCTTGATCCTAACTGGGGTGCTGGCCAGCCGTGAGGTGCCGTTGGCGGTGGCCCTGAGCAACGCCCTCGGCGGGGCAAAGAGCATCGTGGTGATCATTGTGGTAATCACCGCCCTTTCGTGGATGGGGGCATTCCGCCTCGTGCGGGGGGAGGTGTTAAGCCTTCGCGAGCGCACGTTTGTCGAGGCGGCGCGGGCGATCGGGGCCTCCCGCCGGCGGATCATCTTCCGATATCTCCTTCCCAACACCGCCCATGTGATGATCGTTCAGGCAACGCTCATGGTGGGGGAGGCCATCCTCATCGAGTCCGGGCTTTCCTTCCTCGGGCTGGGCATTCAACCCCCCGCGGTGTCGTGGGGCAACATGCTCTCTCGAGCCCAGGAGTTCTTGTACTACCCAAACGGCGTCTATGTCGCGCTCTTTCCTGGTGCGTTCATCTTTCTCACCGTGCTGTGTTTCAACTTCGTGGGGGACGGGCTTCGGGATGCCCTGGACCCCCGGTTCGGGCATCGGGTGTA
>JANLFW010000040.1 GCA_024653305.1 Candidatus Acetothermia bacterium
GGGCAGACGTGGTGCGGGACGTCACAGAGGTGCGGGAAGTCGAGGTCCGTCACCGCGGGAAGGACTACGTCCTACGGCCCCCGCTCAAGGGCGTAGCCAGCAAGGTGTTCGGGGCCGTGGGCGTGGCTGTCCCTCCACCGGTGAGGCGAACCCTCCCCCCTGGTGCCAAGGCCTGAGTCTGCCTCCCCAAGTGCCCTACAGAAGCCAACTCTTCAAAACCAACGGTAGAAGATGGGTCAAAGGAACCCTGGCGCACGAGGGTCTGGGCCAGGGCGAGGGCCATCTCCGAGTCGTCCGTGGGCTGCCCAGCGATCGTGCCCCATACTCCGCCGGCGGCGAGGTCCCGCACCCCTTGGGGGTAGCGCTCCCGGGTTTCTTGCGCGTGCTGGAACTCCACCAGGCTGCCCAGGGCATCGCCAGCGAGCTGTCCCAGAAGGTATCCCTGAGCTCGACCGGTTTCTGTTACGTCCTCGTCCCGCGTGGGGTTCGCGGTCATGCTTGCGGGCCGGTCAGCCCAGTCGCTCCTCGATCCGTACGTGCTCTGCCAGTCCCAGGTCGTGGAGGATCTGCCGGAGCTCGGCTGCAAAGCCATCGGCGAGCTCTGAGCGCACGGTGACGGAGAACTGCACCCCCAACTGGAGTTCAGACCCCGCCCTGAGCTTGGGCAAGAGTGTTCTCCCCAAGCGGTTCCATACTTCCGGGGGCACGGAACCCTCCACGCGCAGGGTCCTCTCCGTGCTGACCCGCGGAGGCGTCGGGCTGGCGGAGCTCTCTTTGGGTGAGGCAGAGGGGGCCTGCGGCGGGGCGGACGGAGCGGATGTGACGGCCCTGGCGCGATTGCGGGCGTATGTGCGGGAGGCGGAGGAGATCTCCGCCGCCGCGGCCCTGGCGGCGTGGGACCAGCGCACCCACATGCCGGAGAAGGGGGCCGAGGCGCGGGCCAAAGTCCTGGGGAGGCTCGAGCGGCTGGCGTTCGAGCGGCTGGTCTCCGACCGGATGGGGGAGCTCCTTGCCGCCGCCGAGGCGGAGGGGCCCTCGTCCGAGGTCGAACGGGCCCTCATCCGGGTGTGGAAGCGGAGCTACACCCGCCACCGGGCGATCCCCCCCGAGCTCTACCAGCGGTTTGTCGAGACGACGGCGAGGGCCGAGCACGCCTGGGAGAAGGCCAAGGCGGCTTCGGACTTCGCCCTGTTCCGCCCCCACCTCGCCGAGGTCGTGGACCTGGTGCGTGAGATCGCAAAGCTGGTTGGGTTCCAAGACAGCCCGTACGATGCCCTGGTGGAGGAGTACGAGCCGGGAATGACCGCGGCCCGGCTGCGGGCGATCCTCGACCCCCTGCGTCAGGAGCTCGTGGCGTTCCTTGGGGAGCTGGAGCGGGGCCAGGCCCCGCTCGCCCTGCCCCGTGGGACGTACCCCTTGGAGGCGCAACGCGCGTTCTGCCGGGAGGCCTTGGCCTGGATCGGGTACGACTTCGGGGCGGGGAGGCTTGATGACTCCGTCCACCCGTTCACGATCGGGGTCGGCCCGGGGGACGTGCGGGTCACGAACCGCTACCGGGAGGAGGACCCGTTCCCGTCTCTGTTCGGGGCCCTCCACGAGGGAGGCCACGCCCTGTACGGACAGGGGGTGGATCCCGAGCTTGCCTGGACCGGGCTTTCCGGCGGGGCCTCGTTTGGGATCCACGAGTCTCAGTCCCGGTTTTGGGAGAACCAGATCGGCCGGAGCCTCCCGTTTTGGCTCTACGCCCACCCCCACCTTGTTCGCCACTTCTCGGCGCTTTCCGGGACGGCCCCCGAGGACGTGTGGCGGCACGCAAACCGGGTGGAGCGGTCGTTCATCAGGGTCGAGGCCGACGAGGTCACGTACAACCTCCACATCTGCCTCCGGTTCGAGCTCGAGGTGGGGCTCATCGAGGGGCGGATCGGGGTGGACGAGCTCCCCGCGCGGTGGAACGCGGCGATGCGGGAGTACCTGGGGGTGACCCCGCCGGACGACGCCCACGGGGTGCTCCAGGACGTGCACTGGTCGGGGGGGATGTTCGGGTACTTCCCGTCCTACGCCCTTGGGAACCTGTACGCGGCCCAGATCGTCGCCGCGGCGGAGCGGGAGATTCCGGGGCTTTGGGCCCACGTGGAGCGGGGGGAGTTCGCCCCGATTCGGGAGTGGCTGCGGGAGAAGGTCCACCGCCACGGCCAGGTGTACCTCCCCGAGGACCTGTGCCGCCGGGTCACCGGCGGGGGGCTCTCCGCCGAGGCTTTCCTGGCCTACGTGCGCCAGAAGTACGGGGAGGTCTACGGGATCTGATGCCGCCGCACCCCTTGACAGCGGCTGTCAAAGGCGATATCGTGGTTGCAATATCCGTGGCAAGAGGAGGTACCCGATGCGCAGAAACGTAGGTTTGCTCGTAGTCGCCCTGGCCCTGTTCCTCGCCCCGGTCCTCGCCCAGACCTCGGCCTCGGTGGCAATCCGGAACGATACCTGCACCGCCGGGGTCCAGCTGTCCCAGATCGTGTGGGTCCGCGGGGAGCAGGTGATCGGGCTCCAGCTCCTCCAGGTCCTGGTCCGAATGGGCCAGACCTACACATCGGAGGCCGAGCTTTCCCTCGCCCCGACCTCGGTGGTCGTCCGCGGGCTGGCCCAGGGGCAGACGTTTGAGGTCGCCGTCCCCATGGGCGAGACGGCCAAGTACACGTGCGGGACGGTCACCGCGGCCCTGGTGGGCCAGCCGGCCCAGCCGGGAACCCCAGGAGGCCAGCCGGAGTTCCCCGCCGGGATGCCCCGGCCCAACCTGTCCCCGGGGATGAGCCCGGCCCAGCTCCTGGCGAACCTCCAGGCCGCCGGGGCCCAGGTCGAGGTCCAGGGATCGGAGGCGAGCCCCAAGCTCGGCGACGCGGCGGACCCGATCCTTGTGGGCGCCTTTCCGTCTGGGTTTTCCGCCCAGGCGCTGTGGGTGAGCGCGGGCGGGTCGCTCCGCGTGGCCGTGACCCACGACCGGCCGAGCTCGTTCATCTGGCTGTGGGTCGTCCCGGTGCCCAACTTCTGGAACACGGCCACCGCCTGGTCCCCCCTCCCCGGGGCCCTCACCGTGTCCGTGGACCGGCCCCAGGCTCTGGCGCCGTTCACCCAGTGGGGGGACGGCCCTGTCCCCGGGGTGCTGTTCTTCGTACTCGTGATCAAGTGGGACCTCGGGCCGGCGATGCCGTTCGTGCTGTCGCTTTCCCAGTAGACTGCCCCTCTCGTTCTACGGCCCTCGCCTTCCAAGGCGAGGGCTTTCTCTTGGGGTCGCGCTATACCCATCTTCTACAGCTCCGGCCGCGGGCGAAGGCCAGGATGGAGATCTGATCGCATCGCAGGGTGAAGAAACGCCAGAACCTGGTGCCAGGGTTGTG
>JANLFW010000041.1 GCA_024653305.1 Candidatus Acetothermia bacterium
ACCGTGGGCACGCCGGTGACCTTCGTCCCCCGGTAGCCCGGGTCCGGGACGGAAAGCGGCCCCTCCCCCGCCGCGTTCCACGCGCTCACCGCGTACCAGTAGTCCCAACAGGGATCGAGGGTGGTCGAGGTGTCGTCGTAGGAGGTCGTGGTGGTCTCCGCGATCTGGGTGAACGTGCCCTCGTTGCCCGTCTCGGACCGGTACACGGCGTAGCTCGTGGCCCCGGTCACGCCCGACCAGGTGACGCGGATCTTGTCCGTGTACGTCCCATCGCTTGCCGCGACGCTCTTCACCTGACCGGGCACGGCACCCCCGCCGCCGCCCCCGCCCCCGCCGGCCTGGGCGTAGCCGGAGTCGGCGGCGGAGAACGCGCTGCACCCGGCGGCGTTGCACGCCTTGACCTTGTACCAATAGGTCGTCCCCACGGTCACGCCCGTGTCGTCGTAGGTTAGGCTGGCCGTCTCGCCGATCTTCGTGTACGTGCCGCCCTCGGCCGTGGACCGGTGGACCTCGTACGTGGCCGTCCCGGCCGCGGCGTTCCACGCGACCCGCACCCGATCGCTGTAGGTGCCATCGCTGGCGGCGACCCCGGTGGGCACGGCGGGGATCGTGGCCTGGGCGTAGCCGGAGTCGGCTGCGGAGAAGGCGCTGCATCCGGCGTCGCTACAGGCCCGGACCTTGTACCAGTACACGCGCCCGGGGACGACATCGGTGTCGTCGAAGGAGGTGCCGGTGGCGATGCCCCGCAGGTTGTAGGGCCCGCCCTGGGCTACGTCGCGGTACACCTCGTACCGGGTGGCGCCGATGGCGGCGGTCCAGGTGACGCGGACCCGGGTGGTGTAGGTGCCGTCGGAGGCGGCGACCCCGGTGGGCACGGAGGGAACGCCTTCGCCTTGGGCATAGCCGGAGTCGGCGGCGGAGAACGCGCTGCATCCGGCGGCGTTGCACGCCTTGACCTTGTACCAGTAGCTCACGTTGACGGTGACCGTGGTGTCGTGGTAGGTCGTGGTGGTGGACTGGCCAATCTCGGTGTAGGAGCCGTCCTCGCTCGCGGCGCGGTACACCCGGTACCGGTCGGCCCGGTCCACCCCCTGCCAGGACACGACCACCCGATCCGGGTAGATCCCGTCGGAGGCGGCGACCCCGGTGGGGGCCGGTGGGGCGAGCCACGGGAACAGGGCGCACCCGGCGAGCCCCAACCCGAGGGCCATTGCCAGAACCAAGAACAGAATCCACCTGCTGTCGTTCACGACCGGCTGTCGAATGTTCTCCATGTCCGCCCCTCCAAGCGACGCGAGATTCGGCTGGCGCCATCATACCATCATAGGGATTGCCGCGGCCAGCGCCAACAGGGCGCCCCCACCCCGGAGGCCCGTAGTCGACCCCCCATCGTCGGCCATGAAGGCCGACGCCACCGGTTTCCTTTCCCCCTTGTGGGAGAGGGTGGGGGAAGTTGGGGTCGTCCTCGTGCCGCGAGCACCCTCTCCCTGACCCTCCCCCTTCAAGGGGGAGGGGACCATGGACTGCGGACCACGCACTCCCCCGGGAACGGCGGGCGCTGGGCAAGAGACGAACGTCCAACACCACGCGGACGGGCCGGATTCGGAGGGGGAACCCCCCCGGGTACCGTGAGGCACCCTCACCCACAAGGGAAGAGGGGGAACGGGCGCGGCGAGAGCCGTTCTGAACGTGGCCCGAAGGGGGTGAGCGGCGTCGCTATTCCCGACGGGCGTTTCGCGCGGGCCGGATTTGACCGGGAGGCGCGGGGGCGCTAAGATACGGGCCGTTGGCGCGGCGGACGAAGAGGGCAAGGCTTGACCGCGGAAAAACGGCGTGTTAGGATGCGTGCAAGCGGCTTTCTTCGGTCGCGTGATGGTAGCAGGTATGGCAGCTGGGGAGGTGGTGAGCGGTTGGCACAACTCACAAAGGAGGCGTCATGAAGGGCACAATAGCAGCTTCGGTCGGTGAACGGAAAGGAGGTTTGGCGTTGAAAAGAAGAGGGTTTCTGATCGGACTTGTGGTCGCCGTGGCGCTTTCGGCCACGGCGTGGGGCTTTGAGCCCTATTTCTCGGACGCGGCCGGCAACAAGCTCGGCACGGTCTGGGAGGGGCAGCAGATCTACATCGCGGTGAAGGACCCCGACAAGGGGGCGTGCGGGATCGACCAGTTCCCGGTGGACCTCGTGGTGTTCGACTTCAAGACGGGCGCCTACCTCGGGTACGTCTACGGCACCGAGCAGACCTCGTCCGCCACGATCACCAACGCCGTGTTCCGGGAGATGGGCGGGATCGGTTCCGGCCTGTACTTCTGGGTCGCAGGGAAGAACTCGAGCACGAAGGTCGCCCTCCAGGTCGGGAAGCGCGATGACTACTCCGCGATCGAGGGGCAGACCCACATCTTGGGAACCGTTTCCCCGTCCACGATCAAGGACTGGAGTGATAAAACGCTCAGCGACGTAGGCTGGAAGGAAGGGGCCTGGGAGTACGTGGATCAGGACGTGTTGGGTGACCCCGACCTGACGAACGACATTACTCCCGTGGACGTTGGCGTGACGGCGCTTCCCAAGAACAAGGCGGCGGCGCGGGTCGACTTCGAGGGGTTCACGCACGCGCTGAACGCGACCCCCGGGAACAACAAGATCGTGGGTCGGTTCGAGAACAACGACACCCTGGTCCTCATCGCCGCCGACCGGACCGACGAGCGGAACATCGATCAAGACCAGATCAAGATCCACGACACCGTGGGGAAGCTGACCGTGGTGCCGTCCCGGCTCGAGTACGGGTGCGGCCCGGCGTGCCAGAACATCATCATCAAGGT
>JANLFW010000042.1 GCA_024653305.1 Candidatus Acetothermia bacterium
ACTCCACTACGACCGCTCTGTTGGACATGCCTCACTGTGCTTGCCCGTACCTGGCCACTCACTACCCTGACAGGACACTAGGGCTTCATCGTCCAGCTCAGGGTGAGCTTAGGATTGCCCCCGACCGGGATCTCCGACGACAAGCCCGAGGACGATCCCGCCTCCAAGGGGAACCTCGAGGCCAAGGTCCACCTCGCCCAGACCGAACAGGAGACCCCCGTCGCCGAAGTAGGCTGCGGCCACCAACCGCGCCGGCCCGCAACAGCCCGCGCCCTCCCACGTCACCCACAAACCCTCGCGGTACGGCTTCTTCACGAGGCCGATGTCCTCCAGCGCCGTGAGGCCGCGCACCCGCACAGCCCCAAGCTGACAGTGCCAACCCACGGCGTAGACCTTGATCCCGTGGATCGTCCATGTACTCGGATCCCAGTCGAGGCCAAGGAATGCCTCCACGCATGGCGGGAGATCGTAGATGAACCCCGGGCCGAGGAACACGCTCTTCCGGTCCACCGAGAACCGGACCACGGAGAACAGGGTCAGCCCGGTCTCCCGGGGAAGGGGAAGCGGGAACCTCACCCCGAGCTCGGAGAACCCGGCCTTGGTGAAGCTCACCCAGCCCCGGAGCTGCTCCACGCAGCATGGGAGAGCGACGGCGAACCGGACCTCCCCGAAGGAGAAGCTCGGGGCAAAGGTATCGGAGAGAACCTCATCGAGGAACTGCTTCAGGTTGAACCGAAGCCGAATTCGCTCCAAAGGGGAGCCGGATGGCCCAAGGAAGGTGACGCCCCACCCGAAGCCGCGCTCCTCCAGCCGGACCACCCCCTCGCTCTTCACGCCGAATGCTTCCGCCTTCCAGGGGACGGTGAGGGCTCGAAATCCCGGCGCCTGGGGGTCGAAGGAGAGGGAGGGGGAGAGCCGGATCTCCCCGAGGCTTCCGGAACCGGAGAACGTAAGCTCTTTCCAAACCCCATCTCCGAACGAGGCCTTGCTCTTCCACTCCCAACCGGCGACTGACCAGCCCAAAGCAAGGGTCGAGCTCCAGGTAGACGTGGCCGCAGGCAGGGTCCACACGACCTTGCCCTCCCAGAGGAGGGACGGCGGGGCGGCCAGGGCCACCCCGCCCATCACGAAGGCCAGCACCGCGGCCCTCATTCGTCACCCCCCGGAGGAAGTGCCATCGGGCAGATCTCGCAGGTGATCGTGATATAGACCCATCCTGTGGCGCTGGCCCCACAGGGGTCGGTCACCCGGAACATGAACCGCGCCACCGTCCCCGGCGGGATCTGCCAGGCCTCGCAGCCGAAGGTCCCGTAGCAGACCATGTTCCCTTGCACCCACGTCGCCCCGCACGGGGAAGGATCGAACACCTCGATCGTAAGTGGATCGCCATCGGGGTCGGAGGCGGGAACCGGGATGCAAACGACCCCTGTGGGCGCGTCCGCCGACGCGCTCCACGCCACCGGCGGCCGGTTCCCGTTCACCGTCACGGTGAACGTGCACGTCCGGGAGGTGGTGTTGCCGCAGCCGTCGGTGGCCGTGCATCCCACCGTCACCGGTGTGCTCGTCCCCACCCGGAACCAGTCCCCGTACCGGTCGCAGACGAGGCTTGCGCTCCCGCAGTTGTCTGTACCGGTGATCCCAAAGCTCACCCACACCCAAGTCTCCGGCGGGAAGCACTCCCGCAGGGTGATGTTCCCCGGGCAGTGGATCACGGGCGGCAGGGTATCCTGAGTGTACGTGATCCGCTGAACCTTGGCCGGGCTCGGGTTGCCGCAAGCGTCCCGGGCCTGCCACGACCGCTCGATCGTCACCCGACAACCCACAGTGGACACGCTGTCTGTGTAAGTCACCTCGGGGCTTGGATCGCAGCTGTCGGTGGCCGTGGCCCATCCGGTCGCCTCCGGGCCCGTGTCGCTCGGATTGCACCCAAGATCCACGTCCGGCGGGGCGGTGAGCTCCGGCGGGGTCGTGTCGCGAACGGTGATCGTTTGGGTGTGGGTGATGGAGTTCCCGCAGGCATCGCTGGCCCGCCAGGTCCGGATCAAGGTGTAGGTGTGAGGGCACGCGCCGTCCACCCTCTCTTCCTCGAACGCCACGGCCACGTCGGGATCGCAGGTGTCCGAGGCCGACACCACCGGTGGAGGCGGGACTTGGTGGCACGCCACCGTGAGGTCCGTGGGCATCGGTTGCGCCCAACGCGGTTTGGTGGTGTCCACGATCCGGAATGTGGCGGCGGTGGGGGAGGCGTTGCCGACGCAGTCGTGGGCGGTGAAGGTCACCGTGACGGAGCCGGACCTGCCGCACGTGGTCACGAACTTGTCCGGGCTGTAGTCGTTCGTCCAGGTGATGTCGCAGCAGTTGTCGTACGCCCAGGCCCCACCCTGAACCCTGAGCCACGAGAAGAGGGCGGCGGTGTTGCCCTGTCCATCGCACTCCACGGTGCGATCCCGGGCCGGGTAGAACATGTTGGGCGGCACTTTGTCCACCACGTTGATCGTCACCGTGGCCGGGACCTCCGTCGTGGCCCCGCAGGCGTCGCGGAGGGTCACGGTGAACTCGTCCACGATCACATCGCGATCCCGCACCGCTTGGCAGAAACCGTCCGCGGCGTCGGGCCAGTACATCGCCACGAGCGACCCCAGAAAGGCAGAAAGCTGACTGGCGTACATGGGCGGGACGCCCGGAACCTCAACGAACACCTGGTCTCCATCGGGATCACGCCACTCCGTCTCCATCACCACCGGGCCGTACACGGCCCCACTCGGGGTGAGGGTGACCGTGG
>JANLFW010000043.1 GCA_024653305.1 Candidatus Acetothermia bacterium
GACGACTCCTGCGAGGCGATCGGGGCCGAGTACAAGGGGAAGAAGCTCGGCCAGTTCGCCGCCGCCGCGTTTGCCTTCTACCCGAACAAGCAGATGACCACCGGCGAGGGGGGGATCATCGTCACCGATAGCGACGAGATCGCCCGGCTGTGCCGTAGTTGCGCAACCAGGGCCGGGCGGAGATGGGCGAGTGGCTCGATCACGAACGCTTGGGCTACAATTACCGGATGACCGAGATGTCGGCCGCTCTGGGGGTCTCCCAGCTTAGGCGCATTGAGGAACTTCTTGCCAAGCGGGAGCGGGTAGCCCGGATGTACACTGAACTCCTCTCCGGCCTCGAGTGGGTGCGGCCCCCCGTGGTGCGCCCTCACGTCCGGATGAGCTGGTTCGTGTATGTTGTCACGTTGGCCGAGGGCTTACACCGCGATCCTGTAATGCAGGCCATGGCCGAACAGGGCATCCCTACCCGGGGGTACTTCTCCCCGGTGCACTTGCAAAGCTACATCCGCGAGCGTCTGGGCACGCGTGAAGGGATGCTGCCAATTACCGAGTCAGTGGCCAAGCGCACCATCGCTCTCCCCTTCCACGGAAACCTCGCTGAGCCGGAGGTGGAAGAAGTGGTGGCAGCACTCAAATGGGCCATAACCAAGGGGGATTCCCCCTAGGGTGTGCCGATGAAGCCACCATGGGTCAAGTTCGCCCTTGATCTTCTGGCCTGGACGGCGGTTGTCCCCGTAGCGTTCCTGTTGCGGTTGGAAACCATCCCAGCGCGGTACCTCCCTGCGCTCATCTTGTACCTTGGGATGGGGATTCCGATCAAGGCGGGAGCCCTGTACGTGTTTGGGCTCCACCGACAGGCGTGGTCCCAGGTGGGGGTGCCGGATCTTTGGCGCCTCGTTGAGTGCGTGCTTTCCGGAACCACAGCCTTGTTTGTGGTCGGGCTTTTGCTGAACCGATGGGTCCCGTTTCCCCGCAGTGTGCCCGTGATCGGCGGGGGGCTTGCGGTGCTCGCCCTCGGGGGGATGCGGTTCGGGGCACGGCTCTGGCGGGAGCGGACGGGACGCCGGCGTGCAGGGCCAACCCAGCGGGTGTTGGTGGTGGGTGCCGGCGAGGCCGGTACGATGATCGTCCGAGAGATGCTGCGCCACCCGGAGGCAGGCCTTGTGCCCGTGGGGTTTCTCGACGACGACCCAGCGAAACAGCGCCAACGGTTCCTGGGACTCCCGGTGCTGGGCAAGCTGGACGCCCTGCCGCAGGCAGTTGAGAAGTGCAAAGCCGATGAAGTGCTGATCGCGATTCCATCCGCTCCGGGGCAGGTCGTACGGCAGGTGGTGGAGCGGGCCCGGGAGAGCGGCGTGCGCCACCGCATCATCCCCGGGATCTACGAGATCCTGTCCGGTAAGGTCGCCATCAGCCAAATCCGCGAGGTGGATCTCGAAGACCTCCTGCGCCGGGAGCCGGTACGGCTGGATTTGGAGGAGATCGCCGGATATCTCGCGGGCCGTGAGGTGCTCGTCACCGGGGCCGGGGGGTCGATCGGAAGCGAGATCGTGCGCCAGGTGGCCCGGTTTCGCCCGCGGGAGGTGCTGCTGCTCGGCCGGGGCGAGAACAGCCTGTTCGAGCTCGAGGAGGGCTTGAAGCACGCCTGGCCCGGGCTCCGCTACCAGGTTCTCGTGGCCGATGTACGGGATAGGGATCGTATGGAAGACGTGTTCCGCCGCCACCGACCCCAGGTGGTGTTCCACGCCGCGGCCCACAAGCACGTGCCCCTGATGGAGCTCAACCCGAGCGAGGCGGTGGTCAACAACGTGGTGGGGACGAAGAACCTGGTGGAGCTGGCGCTGACTTATGGGGTGGAGCGGTTCGTCAACATCTCCACGGACAAGGTGGTCAACCCGACCTCGGTGATGGGGGCGACGAAACGGGTGGCGGAGTACGTCGTGCAGTGGGCGGCGCGACGGGCCAGGCCGGGACAGGCGTTCGTTTCGGTACGGTTTGGGAACGTCCTCGGCAGCCGGGGGAGCGTGGTGCCGCTGTTCCGCGCGCAGATCCGTCGTGGTGGGCCGGTCACGGTGACCCACCCCGACATGCGCCGGTACTTCATGACCATCCCCGAGGCGGCCCAGCTCGTGCTGCAGGCGGGCGGGCTCGGGGAGAACGGGGCGGTGTACGTACTGGACATGGGGGAGCCGATTCGGATCGTGGACCTGGCCCAGGATCTCATCCGCCTGTCGGGGTTCGAGCCCGATGTGGACATCAGGGTCGAGTTCACCGGGGTGCGGCCGGGGGAGAAGCTGTTCGAGGAGATCTTGACCGCCGAGGAGGGCACTGTGGCCTCGCGCCACGAGAAGATCTACGTGGCTCGGGGCAACGCTCCTGCGGATGCCGAGTTGGAGGCGAAGTTGGCCACGTTGCTCGCGGCGGCGCGGAGCTACGATGGGAACGCGATCCGCCGCGCATTGAAGGCCCTCGTCTCCACGTACCAACCTGGAACCGAGTAGGGCTGCGCCGATAGGGCATCTCCTCGCTCATCAGCTGATATACCCGGCTCAGTGCTCGTGGGCCTGGTGGGGAGAACCGGGCGCGGACGGAAGGCTCCACTGCCCCGCACACGGCCCGGTGGGCCTCGCCCAGGCCCTCCTTAAGGTCACCGGGGGGCTCCACGAGCGGACGCTCGTGCTCATCCTCATTGGCGTTGAGGCCCTGTGCGGCCTGGTTGCCATTCTCCTTTA
>JANLFW010000044.1 GCA_024653305.1 Candidatus Acetothermia bacterium
CGGGTCCTTGTTCCACCCGTGCTCGTTCGCGGCCGGGGAGCGGGAGCCGGAGATCTTGGGCGGGGTCAGGTCAATGCGCACCTCCCCGGCGCCGGTGGCCGAGCGGTTGCCCCAACCGTCCGCCGCGTGGTAGCCCACGGTGGTCACTCCTTCGCGGCTCACCTCGAACTTCGTTTCCACCGAAGGAGGGGTCACGCCGCAGGCGACCGTGGGGGGGAACGGAACGCACCGCTCCGCTTGCGCCGCGGCCCCGGTCAACGTGTAGCAGATCTTGACTGGGCCAGACTTGTCGTCTCCTGCGGCGAGGATCACGATCACCGCGGAGCGGTTCCAACCGTACCCGGTGGGCGCGGGATCGAGCCGGAGTCGGGCGGTGGGCGGGGCGAGGTCCATGCAGCTCGGCACGCGCTCGTAGCGGCCGCGCGGGACCTCGGAAAGCGGGATGGTGCAGCACACTGGCCACCCCTCGTCCACCTTGTCCAGGAGCTCCACCCTCACCGCGGTCGCCCCGGCGGGGACCGCGAGGTACCCAGTATCGGCCTTTCCCTGGGCGTCGGTCTGGAACGTGACCTCGTTCCCGCCGATCGTGATCAAGACGCGCTTCCCGGGGCCACCGTTCGTCTCGATGCGCAGGCGCAGGCAATCGCACCCCCGCACGCTGAACCGGCCGGCCTCGATCCGGGTCAGGTTGGCGAGCGCGGGGAGGCCGAGCAACGCCAGGGCCGTGACCACGGCGACCCAGCGCCTGCCTGCCCATCGCCTCCGTTCGCCCTGATTCCTTCCGTTCATCGTGGGACCACCTCCCTTATGCCCGTTTGCACGAAGCCCTTTTCACCGCAGAGACGCCCGTCTGCCACAGGCAGGCGGAGGACACAGAGAGGAGTCGGTAGCGTCGGGGTGCATCCCCGACGCCGGTCGCCTTCTCTCCTCTCCCCCGCGTGGGAGAGGGCAGGGTGAGGGGGCGAACGTATCCCCCCCTCCTCGATCCTCCCCCACCAGGGGGGAGAATGCCTGGGAACTGCCGCGGTGAATGGCCGTTGCAGACAAGCTGCGACGCTACGCCCCGCGGGGTCCTCTGCGTCTCGGCGGTAGACAAGCACCACCTCCAGCTCACCGTTTCACCAGGAACAGGAGCTCCGGTGGGCAGACGTCGCCCATCCCGTTCCGGGCCATCACGTTGTCGCCCCCGGTGACCGTCCCGGTGAACTCCCGCCCCGGCCCGGCAGCCCCAGCCAAGGGCGCCAGGCGCGGGTCCCACAGCTTGATCTGCTGCCAGGACCCGGAGGCGAGGAGCCTGCCGTCCGGGGAGAACGCGACCGAGTTGACCCAGTCGGTATGGCCGGTGAGGGTGCGGACCTCCCGCCCCGTGGCCACCTCCCACAGCTTGACCGTCTTGTCCCCGGACCCGGAGGCGAGGAGCCCCCCGTCCGGGGAGAACGCGACCGAGCAGACCCAGCTGGTATGGCCGGTGAGGGTGCGGACCTCAGCAGGCGCAGAGGTTCCTCCGCGGCAGACGTCGTCCAGGCACCACGTCAACGGCTTGGTGCCGACGTCGTCCCCGACGTTGGTGATGGTCCCCCGGGCCGTGATCGCCTGACCCACCAGGGGGTCACTGGGCTCAACCACAAGCTCTGTTACCTGGAAGAACGCTGACCGGGGTACAAGCGCGAACTCTAGGGTCTCCGTCCTCCCAGCCCGGCATGTGAACGCCCGCGAACTCACGCGGTACGCGGGGGCTTCCACGGTCACCGTGTGCGTTCCGGGCATGATCTGGGCGAACGAAAACCGCCCATCGGCGTCAGTAACTGCGCTCCGCCCCGTAGGGCTGAGCGAGACCACTGCGCCGGCGACAGGCTCGCCGTTTGCCGCGCCAACGACGCGGCCGTGGATCGCACAGAACGGCTCCCCGATCGGAACGGGAACAGACTTCTCGTCCTCGTTCCCCGCCACGTCGCGGGCCTTGGCCCGCACGGTGAACGTGCCGGCACCATATTCCTCGAAGGAGAGGCCAACTTGGCCCCGGGCGTCGGTGGAGAGCCGTTTCCAGCCTCCTACGCCCGTAATCCCCGGTCCGGAGACCTCGACCACGCAGCTCCCTGTGTCCACGCCCGAGAGGGCATCGCTGATCTCCCAGGAGACGACCGTTGGCCTTCCTGGGTCCGGGGAACTCGTGGTCAGGGTGATCTTGGGCGGGGTGCGGTCGATCTTGAACGGCCCGGCAGAGATCGCGTCCGCAGTGTTCCCGGCCCGGTCAGCGATCGTCCCTGAGGACACGGTGACCGACGCCCCCTCCTGGGAGGTGCTCCGGGTGAATTGGGTCACGAGCTTCCCGTCCGGGGCGAACCCGGACAGGTTGTCGGTGGCGGTGAAGGGCACGGTCACCTCGGACACGAACCAGCCCGCGTTCCCCCGCGTCCCCCGGGCCTCGCCGCGGGTTATCACAGGTTTTGTCAGGTCAATGTTGATGTTCCCCACGGTGGCCGAACTGGTGTTCCCCGCCTTGTCCTCCGCCGTCCCCCGAACGGTCTGGTTGGCCCCCTCCGTCCGGACCGTGGTGTCCCCGCTGCAACTTGCGATCCCGGAGAGCCCGTCGGAGCAGGTGAACTTCACTTGCACCGGGTCCTTGTTCCACCCGTGCTCGTTCGCGGCCGGGGAGCGGGAGCCGGAGATC
>JANLFW010000045.1 GCA_024653305.1 Candidatus Acetothermia bacterium
GGTTCCACGCGAGCACGAACAGAAGCATGGCAAGGCTGGGGTAGAGGACGATCCACCAGTACTCGTTGAGTCGCGGGAGCCAGTTGCGGGCAAACGAGAGCATCTGCCCCCAGTCCGCGTACCCCACCTCCGCCCCGAGGCCGAGGAAGCTCAGGGCAGAGAACGAGATCACGTACGAGCCGATGTCCATCGAGGCCACCACCAGCGTGGGGTAGATCGCGTTGGGCAGGATGTGCCGAAAGAGGATCTGGAGGTGCCCAGCCCCGGCGGCGCGTGCCGCGAGCACGTAGTCCCGCTCCTTTACCGAGAGGATGTCCCCCCGGATGAGCCGGGCATAGCTCATCCACCCGAACACGATCAACGCGATCATGGCGGTGAAGAGGCCGCGGCCGATCATGGGTTGCAACACCGCGGCCATGGTCATCGCCGCCACCAAAAATGGGAACGCCATGAAGATGTCCGTGACCCGCATGATGATCTCGTCCACCCACCGGCCGAAATAGGCCGCGAAGGAACCGACGATGAGCCCGATCATGACGCAAGCGCCGGTGATGTACAGGCCTACCTGGAATGCGGTCCGCGTCCCCCACACGACCCCATAGTAGATGTCGTACTGGCCCTCGGTGGTCCCGAACGGGCGGACCTGGGATAGCGGGGCCTGCCCGGTCACGACCAGCCAGATCCCGGTGAAGGGGTTGGCGACGCCGGGGGGCTTGGGGGTGGGGCTAAACCCGAATTGGGCGATGCGGTACGGCTCGCGGGGACGCGGCGGGGGGGCCAGCCACGGCGCGGCGATCGCCACCCCGATGAAGAACAGGAGCAAGAGAAGCCCTGTGAGGGATAGGGGGTTTTTCAGCAGGCGGTTGATGGTTTTCATTCCAGCCTTATCCGCGGGTCAATGACCGCGTACAGGACGTCCACCGCGAGGTTCCCGAAGACGAGGAGGGCCGCGTTGAACAGGGCGAACCCGAGCACGCCCAGGATGTCGAGCTGGGTTGCAGCGGTGGCCGCCCAGCGCCCCAGCCCCGGGTAGTTGAACACCGTCTCCGTGATCACCACCCCGTTGAGGAGCCCAATCAACAGGAGCCCGCCCATCGTCGCCACGGGGATCATCGCGTTACGGGCAGCGTGCTTGTACACGACCACCCGCTCCGCAAGCCCCTTGGCGCGGGCCGTGACCACATACTCCTGACGCAGGATCTCGAGCATCGAGGACCGGGTCACCCTGAGGAGGAGCGCCCACTGGATGTAAGAGAGCGTGATCACCGGCATCACGAGGTGCCGCAGGGCGTCGCCGAACACGTCCAGCCGTCCGTTGAGGACCGCGTCCAGCGTGTATAGGCCCGTGTGCTGGGTGAACGTGCCGTCGATGACCTCTCGTATCACCCAGTCCGAGATCCGCCCGGGCGGGAACCACCGCAGCATGGCGTAGAACACCATGAGGAGCAAAAGGCCATAGACAAACGAGGGGAACGACCACCCGACCAGGGCGAACACCCGGGTAGTGTGATCAAGCACCCGGTTGTGGTGGAGGGCCGAGAGGATCCCCAGCCAGATCCCGATGAAGATCACCGGGATCATCGCCCACAGGGCCAGCTCCAGCGTGGCCGGGAAGTAGTGCCCAAGGGCCTGAAGCACCGGGCGCTGGGCGGTCTTCGACCATCCGAAGTTGCCGCGCACGATCTGGTTGATCCACCGCCAGTATTGGATGTGGAACGGGTCGTCGAGGCCGTACTTCTCGATGATCCGCTGCAAGGCGTCCGGGCTCTTGGGGACGTCCCGCACGTACAGGCTTGCCCGCATGACCGGGTCGAGGAACGAGAACACGCCGAACACGAACACAGTAACGCCGAACAGGATGATCGGCAGGATCAGGAGCCGCCGCACAATGAAGGCCAGCATTGGCTGGCCGTTTGTACCCTAGGGCGAAGAAAAAGTCAAGGGCCGGGAGACCCCGGCCCTTGCTTCCCTTCGCGTGACTCTAATAGACGCCGTAATGGAGCGTCGCTCGTTCTGGGCATGCGATTCCAGTGACCTTGAACTTCTTCCCTACAAAGGTCACGGTGTCGCTGAAGGGTTTCAGCGTGTAGGTTACCCCGTCGATCGTGATCTCCGCCACGTCCGGACCAGCGTTGTAGGCCCAGAACGTTGCGTCTACGGCTTTGTCCACCTTAACGATGTCCCTCGGTGTCGCATCGAGCTCGGCCGTGCTCACCGGCGCCTTCCACAGAGCGTAGAAGTACTCGCCGGGGTAGGCCGGGTTGTGGTACCAGCCCATCACCCAAGGCTGCTCGTAGTGCCGCACGAGGAGCTGGAGGTGGGCGACGTTGATGGCGTAGTCCACCGCCAGGCGGTTGAGCTCGAAGTAGAGGAGCTCGGCCTTCTCGAGGTCGCGCTCCTTCTTCGCGAGGTCCACCAGCTCGTCGAACAGGTCCTGGAGGGTAGCATACGTCCTGGCCTTGAAGGTTAGCGGAGGTACCACCGGCCCAGGTTTCTTCGGAGACACCGTGATGACAGGGTTCGTGTCTTCTAGGGAG
>JANLFW010000046.1 GCA_024653305.1 Candidatus Acetothermia bacterium
TCGTCGCGTGCACGGGCCTGGAGAACAGGCTCGACGCCCGGTTCGGCTGCGACGACGGCTCCGTGTGCTACGACACGGCCCTCCAGGGTGGGACCGCCCGGGCCTCGATCCGGCTCCTCTTGGGCCAGCCCCTCCTCGAGATCACCCCGGCGGAGATCCGCGTTCCCTACTGCAACCCGGCCGGGGCAACGGCCACGATCCCCATCTGGAACTCCGGCGATGGCAACGCGCGGGAGGTCCGGATCTGCGCGGACTTCAGCCCGTTTACGGTGGCAAGCGTGGTCGAGCCCGCAACCTACGAGGGGGGGTGTTTCCGCATCCCCGACCTCGCCCCAGAAGAGGCGTTCGAGCTCCAGTTTAACCTCGTGTACTTTGGGGACTGGTGCACTGCCCCGGAGCGTCGGGACGTGTTCTACCAGCCTGTATACCGGAACGACTGCGGGGAGGAGTTCCTCCCGCCGGTGGGCTTCTTCTCCACGTGCTTCACCTGCTACGCCCCGGACGGGCCGCCGACCCTGTCCCTCTCCCTCACCGGGCTTCGGGAGGTCCACATCTGCCAGGACGTGGCCTACCAGGTGACGGCTGGGTTCTCCGGGCTCTCCTCCTGCGGGGGTGGATCCCAGACCGACATCACGGTCGTCGTGACCGTCCCCGCGGGGTTCACGGTGGAGGACGCCGGGGGAGGGTTGTGGACCCCCGGCTCCGGCGGAACGGGCGGGACGATCACGTGGACCTTCCCCCCTGGGTCGTCCCTCGATACCCCGATTGTTCTCCGTCCGCCGGGCGCATCCCGGTGCGGGACCCTGGCCACGCTCTCGGCCACCGCGAGCGCCACCGACTGCTGCGGCTGCCCCCTCTCCGCGTCCCAGTCGGTCCCCATCGCCATCGAGTGCCGGACCCTCGTGGGGAGCACCAAGGTCGCCGTCCCCCCCGCCCAGGAGAAGTGCGGCCGGATCACGTACACGAACACGTACACGTTTGCCGACAGCGCCCTCCTGGACGAAGTCTCGTTTGACGAGCTTGCGTTCGAGGAGAGCGCGGCGAACAGTCAGGCCTACGTCCCGGGTTCCCTCGCCATCACCGTGGACGGCAACCCCGCGAGCCCTCTCCTCTTCGTGGACACGACGCCGGGGGGAACCCTCGAGATCAGAGGGATCGACTACCCAGGCTCGGTGCGAAACACGGTTCTTGTGATCTCCTACACGTTGGAGATCACCCCCGCCGCGCAGCCCCAAGCGTGCCCAGGGAGCTATGGGTTCTACTCCTGGTCCACGCTCAACCTCGGGCCGGACTGCCGGGACGAGGACGAGTGCACGGAGTACTGCACGAAGGCGGAGGCGCTCTGGGTGACGGCGGAGACGCCGTCCATGGAGGTGGGGCTGAGTGGGCTTCCGGACCTTGCAGACCCGTGCGGCACCTACACGGTGACCCTCACCCTCACCAAGACCTCGACCTACGATCCCCACGACGTCGTCCTCCAGCTTGAAAACCTCAACTACTATATCGTGGACCTCGCCTCGGTCGCCTGCAGTGGCGACGTCGCTCCCGAGAACTGCACCCCGCTGGATTACGGAAGCTACTACGAGTGGACGTACGGGGAGGCCTTTGCCCAGAAGCCCGCGGGTGCCCGCTCGGTGCTCACGTTCCAGGTGCGGAAGCGGTGCGGTCCGGGGCTGGCCCTTTCCGCCGCCGCGTTGTACCAGGACGCCTGCGGGGGAGGGTGCCAGGCCTCCGCCGCGGACGCCCCCCTCCTCCTCCGGTCGCCGAACCTGTTCGTGTACAAGACCCCCGAGGTCTACTACGCCACCACGAACACCCAGCTGTGGACCATTTACCTCGTGAACAGCGGCTCGGGCTGGGCGTACGACGTGTGGGTGGACGATATCCTCGGGAGCGGCCTTGCGTACGTGTCCTCCTCGGTCGCGCCCGCAACTGGGGTCACGACGTACCCGAACGAGGACCACCTTGGGAACCCCGTCAACGGCGTCTCGTGGCGGATCGCGGCCATGTACCCGGGGGAGCAGCGGGTGATCACCCTCACCACCCGCCTCGTTTCCTGCAGCGACCTGTGGAACGAGGTCTGGACAAGCTTGGGCTGCGGGGGGGAGGACTGTCTGCCCCCGGTGGGCGACAGCTCAACGGTCCGCATCCCCACGACCCAGCTTGCGGCGACCTCCTCCACCGCCTCCCCCATCGC
>JANLFW010000047.1 GCA_024653305.1 Candidatus Acetothermia bacterium
GCGATGGGGGAGGCGGTGGAGGAGGTCGCCGCAAGCTGGGTCGTGGGGATGCGGATGTACGCGGAGTCAGGCGCGGACACGATGCAATCTTCACCCCCACATCCCGCTCCTGCCTGAACCTCGTTGGTCAGCCCCGTGCACTTCACTAGGCGGGCGGTGACGGTGAGGGTTCGCGTGGCCCCCGGCGCGATCACGGGGATTCGCCAGCTTACGCCGTTGATCCATCCGCCGTGGTGGTCCTCGTTGGGATGGGGCACAACGTCGGGGTCAGCCGTTGACGAGACGTACTCCAGGCCGCTCCCGAGCACGTCATCCACCCACACCTCGTACGCTGGTCCAGCGCCGCCGTTCGTGACATAGATCGTCCAGGTGACCGGGTTTTGGGTGGCGTAGATGATCTCAGGGGTCTTCGACACGTAGAGGAGCGGCCCGCGCAGGAAGGATGGGGTGCGGGAAGCGCTTACCGAGCACGAGGACTCGCGGCACGAGTCCGTGAACAGCGCCGTTGCGGTGATCTCGCGGCCAGGGCTGCAGCGCTTCCGCACCTGGAAGGTGAGAACGGACTGGGCGCCGTTGGGCTGTCCCACGAAAGCTTCGGCGTAGTCCCACTCGTAGTGGTCGGCGTATTCCGTGGGAACGGTTGTGGTCGGACACACGCCGCTGCACCCGATGCTCCCCGTGTCCACGATGTAGTAGTTGAGGCTGCCGAGCCGGAGCCGCACGTCGTGGGGGTCAAAAGTGGACGTCTTGGTGAGGGTCACGGTGACGTTGTAGGTCCCGCACGGGTCCACGAAGTCGGTAGGGAGTCCCGAGATGGCGACGCTCATCGACGGGGTGACCGCCGTCACGACAAGGGTCTCCGTGACCTGGCACGGCTGCGTGCAGTCATCGCCTGTGGTGCAGCCCGGTCCGAGATCCAGCGTCGTCCAGGTGTAGAAGCTGTACGTGCTGGGGCAGGATGTGGGGAGCGAGCCGGGGGTGAACTTCAAGCGGTACGAGATCACAAGGGTCTTCCCCCAGACCAGACTGTCGTCGTCGATGCCCCGGACCTCTAGGCTCCCGCCAGGGGTCCCGTCCGCCAGGCTCACCGGGTCTGTCGGAACCCCGTCCACCATGATCTGGAGCGTCCCGCCTACGTACTCCTGCGCGTTCTCGGCGTAGGCGATGAACGTGAGGTCGGTGAAGTAGATGTCCGGCCCGCTGCCGGCAAAGGTGTAGGTGTTCGTGTACGTGATCTCCCCGCACTTCTCCTGGGTCGAGGGGGTCGCCGTTCGGCTGGCGGTGACGAGCTGGTAGCACTGGATGGCGATCGGCAGCGAGCTTGTGGAGGAGATGGCGCACCCGCAGCAGTCCGTGGCTACCGCGGTGGCGCTGAGGGTGCCGACCTGGCCGCACTGGAGCCTGCCCGGGGCGCCCAATGTGAACGACGTGGAGAGAGGGGTGGTGGGGGAGGTCGTCCAAGAGATCGTCCCCCCGGTTCCGTCTCCCCCCGGGACCCACGTGCCGCCGCCGCTGTCGGCAACCGTGAACCCCGCCGGGACGTTCACCACTACGCTGACGTCGCTGGTGCTGCCATTCCCGCAGCTGTCGAGCCCCGAGAAGCCCACATCGAGGTTGTAGCTATTCTCGGCGCAGATGTAGACTTGGTTGTCTCCACTGAGGGATACCGTGAGGTTCGGCGGGCCCTGTGGGCCGTACGTCGTGGAGAAGCTCCCCGTGCTGACCGGCGGGCGGAACTCCTCCCCGCACGCGTTCTCGTAGATCGTCTGGCACAGCACCGTTCCGCTGGGCACGCCCGCGCACCAATCCCCAGGGTAGGTTACGGTGAACTTCAGTTCGAACGTCTCGCCCGCAAGTAGCGGATCCTCAAGGACGAAACACCCATTGACATACTCCGCTCCCGGCCCCACATCGCTGACCACGAGGGGAGCACAGTTGATGCACAGGCGGATGTTCTTGGCAAGACCAGTGCCGTTGTTGGTGATGGGTATCGTTACCTCTACACCGTCCTGTGAGCAATACGGGATCTGGATGGTGGGCAGCGTCCAGTTGAGGAGGGGGTTCTTCAGAATGAGGCGGATCGAGGCTGTGGCCGTGCCGCCATGCTCCGCGGTGTCGTAGCACACCGAATCATCGTCGCAGCCGAACCGGGCGTCGAGCCTGTTCTCCAGGCCCGTGCACGCGACGA
>JANLFW010000048.1 GCA_024653305.1 Candidatus Acetothermia bacterium
CCACACCCCGTAGGTCCGGCACACCTCAAGGATCGACGTGCCCGACTCCACCTCCTGCAAGATCCTCACGATCTGCTCTTCCGTGCACCTCTTCCCCTTCACGAGCGGATCTTCCCACTCCCGGTGGCACAGCTTCCGGGGGGCACGTCCGGGAAGCGGTCGTTGTGGAAGGTGTCGCCCTGCTCGATCCGGCCGTCGATCCCCCGGATGGCGAGGTTCATCTTGGCCAGGCGCCAGGTGGTGTAGTGGAGTTCCTGGCCGTAGACGCTGATCTTTGCGCGGGCGCGGCCGCCGTTGCCCGTGGCGTGGGCCTCGATGAACTCCACCGACTGCACGAACATGCCCGAGGAGCCGCAGCAGGGTCGTAGACCCGGACCAGGATGTCGCGGGCGTGGTTTTCGTCACCGCCCAGGTGGATGTTGGTGACGAGGTCGATGAGCTGGCCGAGGCGGTGCTTGTCCGGCGCCGGGCGGGCGTAGTCCTTGGGGAGCACCCCCTTGAGGGAGGGGTTGTCTCGTTCTACGGCAGCCATAGCCTTGTCCACGAGCTCGCCGATCGAGGGCTGGCGGGCGGTCTTCTGCAGCTCCGACCAGCGGGCGTCGGCCATTCTCCACAGCTCGGCCTCGTACCCCACAGTCGCCCCGCCGGGTGGTCCGCCCCACCCGGCTTCCGTCCCCGCGCCATGGCCCCCGGGATGGTGGTGACCTCCCGCGGAGGCGACAACTCAGGATACCGCTACCCTGCCTCCTCGCGGCCCTCGGCCGCGGCGCGGGCCAGCGTGTCGGCCCGCTCGTTCTCCGGGTCCCCGGCGTGGCCCGCAAGCCAGTGGAACCGCACCCGGTGGACCCCCACCAGCCGATCCAGCTCCCGCCACAGGTCCTCGTTGGCCACCGGCACCAGCCGCCTCCCCTCCCGCCGCCGCCACCCCAGCTCCTTCCACCGCGGAAGCCACTCCGTCATCCCCCGCTTGAGGTACGCAGAGTCCGTGTACAGGTCCACCTCCGCCGGCTCGCGGAGCGCCCCCAGGGCCTCGATCGCCGCCCGGAGCTCCATCCGGTTGTTCGTCGTCCGCTCCTCGCGGCCGAAGATCTCCTTCCGATGCGACCCGGACACGAGAACCGCCGCCCAGCCCCCGGGGCCGGGGTTCCCAATGCACGCCCCATCCGTGTAGACCCGCACCCTCTTCACAGCCCCGAGGTATAGCCCCCCCGCGCCCCCTGTCGACCCGGAGGGCCTCGACCGAGCCCTGGATCCCGGGTAGGCTCACCCCTGCCATGATCGAGCCCACGTGGGAGGACCTTCGCCGGGCGATCTTCCGCCTGTACGGGGAGGCCCGGTACCGCGAGGCCCTCGCCTACGCCCGACAAGCGGCAGCGCGGTTCCCGGAGCACGAGGCCCGCACCGCCTACTGGACCGCGTGCTTCCTGTGCCGGGTCGGGGAGCCGGAGGAGGCCCTCCGCACCCTGGAGGAAGCCCACGCCCGCGGGCACTGGTGGGGGGAGGGGCTCCTCACGAAGGACCCCGACCTTGAGCCCCTGCGGGCGCACCCCGGCTTCGATCGCGTCCTGGCCAGCTGCCGGGAGTCCCAGCGCCGCGCCCAGGCCACCGCCCAGTCCCAGGCACGGGTCCTCTTCCCCGAAGGGGAAGCCTTGCCCCGCCGATCCCCTCTCCTCCTCGTCCTCCACGGCCGCGGCGGGAGCGCCGAGGAGTACGCGCCCCACTTCCGATCCGCCACGGCCCAGGGGTGGATCGTGGCCCTCGCCCAGGGAACCCAGCTCGAGGGGGAGGGCATGTACACCTGGGACGACCGCGACCTCGCGGAGCGGGAAGTGGCCTCCCTCTGGCGCGACGTCGCCCGCTCCCACCCGGTGGACGAGGAACGGGTCGCCCTGGCCGGGGCCTCCCAGGGCGGGGCCCTGGCGATCGCGTGGGCGCTTGCAGGCCTCGTCTGCCGGCTCGAGGTGGTCCCCGGCCTCGGGCACGAACTCCCCGACGACTTCCCCCAGCGGCTCCCCGCCGCCCTGGCCTTCGTGGCAGGGGCCTGAGGGGGAGGCGGTGACCCTCCTCCGCACCGCGTGGCGGAACCTGGGGCGGCACCCCCAGCGGTCGGCCCTCATGACCGGCATCGTCGCGTTCGGAAGCCTGGTCATCGTCGTCCTGTTCGGGATCACGGACGGCTTCGT
>JANLFW010000049.1 GCA_024653305.1 Candidatus Acetothermia bacterium
CCGTCAGCCACTCCATGAGCTCGCCGGCGATGAACTCCGGCGGATCCCGTTCCGCAAACAATCGGGCCAACGCCGCTCGATGCCCTCTGGGCAGGTGAAGGCGGCGTTGGCCCGATTGTTTGCGGAACGGGATCCGCCGGAGTACATCCGTTCCGACAACGGGCCGGAGTTCATCGCCGGCGAGCTCATGGAGTGGCTGACGGAGAAGGGCGTGCGGACGCACCACATCGCACCGGGGAGCCCGTGGCAGAACGCGTACGGGGAGAGCTTCAACGCGGCGCTCAGGCGGGAGTGCCTGAACCAGGAGCTGTTCCATGGCATCCTCGATGCGAAGGCGAAGACCGGCCTGTGGCGGCGGAGGTACAATCGCGAGCGGCCGCACAGCGCGCTGGGGTACCGAACGCCTGAGGAGTTCCGGGACGGGGACGTCCAGGTCGACGCCGACCAGAACAAGGCTGCCCTTGAGGAAGCCATCTCCCGCGCTGGGAACCGCGACGTGACCGTGGTCGTCCTCCCCGAAGCGAACCACCTGTTCCAGAAGGCGGTCACGGGCGGGCTGGAGGAGTACGCCCTTCTCCCCATGGAGTTCCACCCGCGTCTCCTCCCCGCGATCGTAGATTGGCTGCTCGCCCGGGTCGGCCCCGGTGCCCGGTGAGGGTCCCCCCCGGACTCTCCTGCACCGGAAGGGGCGGAGCCCGGCGGCTGGGTTCGTTGCCTGATCAAGGTGATCGGGTACGATCTCCCCACCAAAGGAGGGCGGATGCAGACCTACGTGCTTCTGACCAGGCTTACGGACGAAGGGGCGAAGACGATCAAGGAGAAGCCGGAGCGGATCCTCGAGGTCAACCGGGAGATCGAGGCCCTGGGGGCGAAGGTCATCCACCAGTACGCCACGCTCGGGCAGTACGACTTCGTCACGATCATCGAGGCCACCGGCGCGATGGCCGTGGCCCGCGTGGCCGTGGAGCTGGGCGCGCGAGGAACGGTGAAGATCGAGACGCTGAGCGCCCTGTCCATTGACGATTTCGTCGCCCGGATCCAGCAGAAGTAGTACGCACTGGCGCAGGAGATCCGGGCGATGATGTCTCGCCTTGGGTTCGTAGGATGTGCTCTCTGGGTTGCGGTGGTCCTCGGTTGGGGCCAGACCGCGGTCACCCTCCGCTGGTCGTGGGAGATCCAGGCAGCCAATTCATGCTTTTCGAGCGGAGGGATGTTCCTCCAGTGCCAGGTTTCCGAGGGATCGTCGGCTTCGGTGTTGCTATCGGTCTCTGCGGATCCGGCGCGGACGGTGCACGTTGCGCCCGTTGTCGTGCCAACCGGATGGCCCGCAGGTTCGTCTTCCTCGGGCTGGGGGACGGTGACAACGCTCTACGCGTTCACCCCTCCCCCGGGAAGCGCCGGGCGACGCGTGGAGATCGTGTACCGGACGTGGACTGACGGGGTCCCGCCCCTCGATCTGAAGGTAGCCGTGGACATAGCCGCTTCCAGGTCGTCGTGCGCCTTGCAGTCATCAGCACCTACGGGGCCGCCGGTGACGCAGACACGGCTCCTCTGGAGTTCGGACCGCCCGATCACTTGGGACGACTTCTGGGCTCCTTCGCCTCCAGACCGGGATCCGCAGGCCGCAGCTGCGATCGCGATGGTCCTCGAGTACCAGATGGTGCCGGTGGTGGCACAGGAAGGGTCAAGCTGGCGGGCGCGCGTGGACTCGCTCACGGTGACGGCGGCGATGGAGCGCGACCGGTCGTGGGCACTGCCCGACCGCAGGACGCCGGCCGGCCTTCTCCACGAGCAGCGGCATTTCGACCTTGCCGAAGCGTACCGCCGTCTCCTGGAGCGTTCGTTGCGGGGGATCTCTGGGGGGACGGGTAGCTCTGCTTCGGAAGCGATGCAAAGCCTTCTCCGACTGGCGGAATCGGTCTTTCAGGAGGTGCTGGGCCGCCACTCCGCAACCCAGATCCAGTACGACCGGGAGACGAACCACGGCCGCGACTCAACGCGGCAAGACGAGTGGGAACGAAAGATCTCCTCCTGGCTCCTCGACCCGTATCTTCGGCTGCCCTAGTGTCTTGTCAGCTTACTGAGTGAGCGGAGGATCTGGTCGGCGGTCTTCGTC
>JANLFW010000050.1 GCA_024653305.1 Candidatus Acetothermia bacterium
TACTTGTCGGTGCTTGGGGGTCAGCTCTCGCTTGCTCATGGTTCTGCTTCTCATTCTAACCCGAAGTTCCCGAGGCGTAACCAGCAGGTAACTGAGATGGCGAGGCGGTTTTGTCTGCGTGGGGGATGTCGGGCTACTGGCTACGGGGTGATGGTGTCCAGGAGTTCCAGCGCCCGGTGTTGCTTGGGGTTGGGGATGGTGACCATGGGGAACGTGGGCTCTTCAGGCCCGGCGCCTCGTCGGCGACAGGCGTTGCGCACGATGGTGGACAGCTCAGCCAAGAGCGTCCGGAAGCTGTGGACGTCGCTTCCGTCTTCGAGGCGCCTCAGGCGCACTTTCCTCAGACAGCGCTCGGAGCGGCTCGCCGGGGCCACCGGATCGCGCGACCACCGCGCATCCACCTCCTCATCGCTCCACAGGAGCTCCCGCCACGCCTCCTTCATGTGCCACTGCACGTAGTAAGCCAACACACAGAGGAAGATGTGCGCCCGCACCCGCTCCTCCAGCCGGTGGAACATCGGCCCCACAAGAAGCGGGAGCGACTTCAGGCTCCTGAACGCCCGCTCCACCTGGCAAAGCAGCTTGTAGCTGCGCACCGCGTCAGCGCTTCCGAGTTTCTCCTCGGGTAGGCTCGTCCGGATCACGTACAGCCCGTCCAGCGCCGCCTCCTTGGCCACGCTCTGCTCGTTCACCTGGAAGGAGAACCTGTCCTCCTCGATGCGGAGCAGGAAGTGCTTGGCCACCTTGTACTTGTTCACCACCCGCCCCACCCGCAGGCCGATCTCGTCCTGCCCCCGCAGTCGCCCGCGGTCCACCATCCGCTGCACCTTCGCCAGTTCCCGCTCGGTAGCGGCGATGAGCGAGGTCCGGGTCTGCGCCCGGTGATGGGCTACCAGCGGGTTCCGGCACACGATCAGCCGCTCACCGGGGTAGTCAGGGTGGGCAACCTCCATCAGGTTACGCTCGTCAAACAGCGACGGCTGGATCGTCCCATCCTTCACCAGCTTCCGCACTTGGCTCCCCTTCAGAGCTGTGATCCACCCGATCCCAGAGAGCTCCTCCTGCTCCCCCAGCTCCTCTACCTGTTTCGTGCCGATCGTCCCCCGGTCCCCCACCACTGCCACTGTCCCCAGCCTGAACTCCTCCCGCACCTGCTTGACCTCGCCTAGGAACGTGTCCGCGTCCGCCGTGTTCCCCGGGTACGCCGTCACCCCCACCGGACAGCCCCGCTCATCGGTCAGGAGGCCGAACTTGACCTGCAACTTCCACCTCTTGCTCCCGTGCCCCAGCGCTGCCAGCGGGCACGTGTGCCCCTCGTAGATCACCGCCGTTAGGTCATACAGCGCCAGCCCCCCTTCCCGCAGATGCCGGGTCGCCAGCTTCCGCTCGATCCGCTTCTGCCGCTCCCCCAGCCAGTCCAGCGCTGCGTACAGGTCATCCTCGTCCGCGTCCTCTACCCCGAACTCCTCCGGGATCGTCGTCGTGTGCCACCAGCGGGTGGTGGCAAGCTTGCTGTCCGGCGCCACCAGCCGCGCTGCGATCATCGCCAGGACCAACTCCCGCTCCCGTGACGGTCGCGAGGCAATCAGCTCAGCCAGCCCCAGCCGCCGCATCGCCACCCCAACCGCCTGCACGTGCCCGTGGTGGGCCGAGCGGATGGTCTCGAACAGCTCATCCGCCCCCACCAGCTTCTCCCCCCGCAGCACGCGGCGCATCGCCAGGACCTGCTCCATGGACAGACTGGACAGGTTGGCCAACGTGCGCTTCTTGACCTTGCCCCCCTCGCGGTACGCCTCGCGCAACAGCACCGCCGACGGAGAGCTACGGTTGGGGACAATGTCGATGTACATGGCACATTGTACACCGTCACGCACGCTCTGTCAAGAGCAAACACACTATGTTACATGGGTACACTTACTCACGCGCAAGCTCCCTCTTACCCGTCCAGCTCTTCGCTTGCGCTACAATAGGGTCAGGAACTTCGGCCTAGAAGAACAGGCCCTCGGAACCCACTGCGGGTTCCGAGGGTTTCTGTTTTGGGTTATCCGGTCCCTCCAGCCCCATGGGCCAATGAACGTAAT
>JANLFW010000051.1 GCA_024653305.1 Candidatus Acetothermia bacterium
CCATCTGCCGGGTGTGGAACGCCCCCTCGCTCCCGGTGATCCCCTGGACCAGCACCTGTGTGTTCTCATGGATCAGGATGGACACGGTCGCACCTCATTTTTTTGTTTGGAAGGATAAGGACCCGGGGCAGAGGCGGCAACCCGGGAGGTGATCGCGCGTGGGTTTTCCTCTCCCGGAACCACTTGACAGCGCGGTCGGAGTCGGGTAGAGTTATTTTGGGGTTGTCTCCCGAGGGGGTGATGGGTGGAGGAACGTACGGTTTCAGAGTCTTCCCTGTGGGAACCACAAGGAGGCACAAGTATGTGGCGCAAACTAGGGTTGGCGTTAGTGTCGGTTGGCTTGGTTGGGATGATTGCCTGGCCGCAGGTCAAGAACCCGGACACGATGGTCGTGGCCACGATCGGGGACCTCGAGACCCTGGACCCGGCATGGCACTACGACACGGCAAGCGCGACCGCGATCTTCAACATCTACGAGACCCTCGTGTTCTACGACCGCGAGAACGTTGACAAGTTCGTCCCCCAGCTGGCCACGGCGTGGGAAGTGTCGGCTGATGGGCTGACCTACACGTTTACCATCCGCAAGGGGGTCAAGTTCCACGCGGGCGGGGACCTCACCCCGGAGGACGTGGCGTACAGCTTTCATCGCGCCCTGATCCAGGACCGCTCCGGCGGCCCGATCCACATGCTGCTCGAGCCGATCTTGGACGTGGACTCCATCGCCACCCTCGCGGAGAAGGTGGGGGATGCCGAAGCCCTCCGGCTGGTTCAGGAAGCGGTGAAGGTGGTGGGAGACAAGGTCGTGATCGAGCTGGCCTACCCGTTTGCCCCGTTCATCCAGATCGTGGCCGGTAGCTGGTGCTCGATCCTCGACAAGGAGTGGGTGATCGCCCAGGGCGGCTGGGACGGGTCGGTGAACTGGCGGAAGTGGCACGACCCGGCGGCCGAGGAGTCGGAGCTGTTCAAGGTGGCCAACGGGACCGGGCCGTTCAAGCTCGAGCGGTGGGTGCCGGGCGAGGAGATCAGCTTCGTCCGGAACGAGGACTACTGGCGCGGGCCGGCCAAGCTCGCCCGGGCCGTGATCAAGGTCGTTCCCGAGTGGGGGACGCGCCTGGCGATGTTCGAGGCCGGGGATGTCGACATCATCGCCGTGCCGCGGGCATTCGTGGCGGTGATGGATCCCCTCGTGATCGCCGGCAAGGCCCGGTTGATGGGGCCCTTGCCCGGATCCATTGCCCAGTCCGGGTTCTTCAACTTCGAGGTCGCCGCAGGGAGCCCCTTCATGCCGCTTGTGGCCGGGGAAGCTCGGCCCAACCTCCTCTCCGACGTCCACCTGCGCCGCGCGTTCAACTACGCCATGGACCTCGCTACGTACATCAACGAGTCCTGGCTCGGCGAGGGGTGGGCCCTGCGCGGACCGATCCTCGAGGGGCGGCTTGGGTTCAACCCGGATCAGCCGATCTACGAGTTCGACCTGGAGAAGGCCGAGGCCGAGCTCCGGGCCGCCTGGGGCGGCGAAGTCTGGCAGAAGGGCATGCGTGTCACCATCACCTACAACACCGGCAACCTCATGCGCAAGTTCGCCGCGGAGATGCTGGAGCGGAACATCGAGGGCTTCAACGACAAGCGATGGCAGGAAGGGTTCCGGTCCCCGTTCGTGATCGAGGTGCTGGACCTCCCCTGGCCGACCTACCTCAAGTCCATGGACGCTGGCCAGCTTGGCATCTTCTTCGTCGGCTGGCTCGAGGACTACGCCCACCCCCACAACTGGGTCCACCCGTTCATGTACAGCACTGGCGCGTTCGCCATGGGCCAGAACTTCGGCGTGGTGAAGAATGTGCAGTTCACACCAGTGCACGCAACATTCCTCAACCCAGTTCTGGCTACCAAAGGCCCAGTATCCACCTACTGGCGGGATGGGCAGGGGAACATCGTCCACCTCGAAGCTTGGACTGACACCGATAACAACGGGCTGCTTAGTGTCAGCGATCAAATCGTCCTAAACGGTGCAGAATATCATGTGGACGCGATCTCCCTAGA
>JANLFW010000052.1 GCA_024653305.1 Candidatus Acetothermia bacterium
AACCTCCGGCCCGCCGGTTAACAGCCGGCTGCTCTGCCAACTGAGCTACCGGGGAATGCACCCCGATGGTACTGCCCCAGGGCGCGGGCGCCAAGGGGCTAGTAGTGGGCGAGGAGCCCGCGGTCCTTGGCTACCCCCTCGAACACGCGGAACACCGCGACCCCCACCGCCAAGTAGAACACCGCCGTCCCCACCAGGGCTAGGAGGTCCCCGAGGGGGAGGGTGGTCAGGGTCTCCCCGTCCACCACCACCCGCCCGAGGAGCCGGGTCCCCAGCGCAAGCGGGAGCGCCTTCCCCCACGGGGCGTCCGCGGGAAGGGCCACCAGGGCCACGAACACGAACTGCAGGACCTGGAAAAACGCCTGGATCCGCTTGTAGACGAGGGCCAGCCCCGCCATGACGAACCCGATCCCGTACACCGGGGCCACCGTGAGGAGGAGCAGGGGGAGCACGGTGCCCAGGGGGAGCCGGAGGAGCCGCCCCGTGGTGAGGGTCATGAGCCCCAGAAGCACCGCCACCCAAAGCAGGCTTACCAGGAACGACGCCACGATCCACGAGGCGCTCACGAACCGGAACCCCACCGGGCACATGTACAGCTGCTCCAGCGTCCCCTGCTGGGCCTCCCGCATCATCTCCCAGGACAGGTCGGAGTAGGCAATGATGGCAAACGTCCACACGAGGTAGCCCACCACCAGGCTCTCTAGCCCCTCCCCGAACAGGTCCACCCCCATCCCCTGGGCGTAGCGGGCCCCGGCGAAGAGGAGGAGGAACACGATGTACAGCGTGGCGAGGGCGGACAGGGTGTTGAATGGATAGCGCTTGTGCTCGATCAGAAACCGCATCAGCACGGCGAGAAACGTCCACAGGCGCCTCATCTCCCCTCCTTCTGCCCGTCGCGCACGATGCGCAGGAACACGTCCTCCAGGTCCGGCTCCACCCGGCTGACCCCGTCGAGGGCCACCCCTGCCTCCCGCAGGGCGTCCATGAGGTCGTAGACCTCCCTCTCTGGCGGGAGCTCCACCTCCAGACCCCGCTCCAGCGTGCGCAGCGCCGGGAAGCGGGCGGCCAGGCGGGCCCGGGCCTCCTCGGGGAGCCCGTCCCGCAGGCTCACCCGGTACGCCCTGGTCCGGAACAGGGCGAGGAGGTTGGGGACAAGGTCGTCGGCCACCACTCGCCCCCGGGCGAGGATGATCACCCGGCGGCACGTGTCCTCCACCACCCCCATGTCGTGGGACGAGACGACGAGCGTCTTCCCCTCGGCCAAAGCAAGCTCGCGGATCAGCACCCGCAGCTCGTGGCTCGTCTCCACGTCGAGGCCCAGGGTGGGCTCATCCAGGAGCAGGACGGGCGTCCCCTTGACGAGGGCGCAGGCCAGGGCGAGCTTCTGCTTCATCCCCTGGGAGAGGAGGTTGGCCGTGGTGCGCCGCTTCTCCGTGAGCCCAAACCGCCCGACGAGCTCCGCAGTGCGCCGCCGCGCCTCCCGGGGCGGGATCCCCTGGAGCCCAGCGAAGAAGCGCAGGTTCTCCTCCACCGACAGCCGCCAGTACACGTTCCGCGACCCCTCAAGCAGGGCGGCCACGTAGCGGGCCACCTCGGGCCGGGAGGGGGGGACTCCGCACACCTCCACCTGGCCGGACGTCGGGCATAGCAGCCCGCACAGGACCTTGATCGCCGTGGTCTTCCCCGCCCCGTTGGCCCCGAGGAGCCCCACGATCTCGCCCTCCCCCACCCGGAACGAGACACCGGCCAGGGCCCGCACCGGCCCCTTCCGGGTGGGGTAGTCCTTCACCAACTCGCGAACGGTCAGGGCATCCATGGTCGCCGGTGAGTGTCCGTTTGCCCAGGGGGGGTTCAATAGGGGGCTAGCGCCCCACGTACACGTAGAGGGCGCGCTCGGCCGGGCCATCGAACTCGTAGAAGTAGATCCGTTGGTCGTCTCCGAGCACCATCCGCCCGTTCTCCACGACCCCGACCTCGGTGGGGGCCACGAACGCGGCCTTGGTGTACTGGGGTACCTCCT
>JANLFW010000053.1:0-1509 GCA_024653305.1 Candidatus Acetothermia bacterium
AGACCGTCCCCTCCGCGGAGTAGCTCCCGCCGCAGCAGCCAGGGCCGCACAGGCCGAATTTCACGTGCTCGAACTCGTCGCCCTGGAAGCCCCCCGGCACGCGGCTCGGATCGAACGCCGTCAGGAATTCCACGTACCCTCCCGATCCAGCGGGGCAACAGGAAGGCCCGAAACAGCAGCGGATCTTGTACCCGTAGAGCGCAATGCCGTTCCAGGTGAAGGTGTTCGCGTCCCAATCAACATCGCCGTACACGGTCAGGCAGACGTCGCAGAACGGGGACCACTGCGGAGAGACCTCCACCGTTTTTCTGTCCGGGGTGAACGTCACCGCGAAGTCCCACGACAGACCGCAGCACCCGAAGGGCAGGTTCGTCACCTCTGCCCGCGCGTAGGAGAACCCTTTCTTCGTGAACGACAGCGCCCCTTGGGCCTGGATCCCGCAGCAAACATCTAACCCGAGGAGGTGGGCGGTGAGGTCCTTGAACTGGAGACCGTCGCGCTCCTCCGCCCGTATGGAAACGTAGAGATCGGAGACGCCCAACGCGAGGTCATAGAGGAGGTACGGTGCGGGAGGCGTGCCGGAGCGGGGGTAGTGGGTGACCCGCTGCCCCAGGCGCAGGTCCTCCCACAGCCCGGACACCACGAAGTACCCCGACCGATACTCCGGGACAACGGGGTTGAAGATGAGCCCGGCTCCGAGGCGGAGGTTTCCCCACGAGCCGGAGAAGTGCCCTTGGGCATCCTTCCACACTCCATCGGTGAACTGGGCAACGAGCCGGAGATCCCACGGGGCTGATCCAAACAGGAACCGGGGGCGCAACTCGAATCGGTTCATGGTGAGAGCGGCCGCTGGAAGGAGAGCAAGGGTTCCCTGCCAGCGGCCGCCAAGGCCCACGAGTTCCAGTATCGGGTGGAACTTGGCGGTGATCGTTCGATCTCGGTCAACGACGAACTCCAACCGAGGCAGGGTGGAGATCTCCACTCCCCCTTCGAACCACCCGTCGAATTCAAACCCGCGGTTCGGAAGGGCTGTGAGTTGAGCCACCTCCCCCGCTCTGTAGCTCCCGGCGCCGAACACCACCCCACCCTTAGGAGGATCGCTCCGGGCGGTGATCGTGTACTGGGCTCCAGATGCGGTCGCGCTCATGCCCACCAGCCCGAGCCCGAGGACCAGCCCGAGCCAGACGCCGCGCCGTCCGAACCGGGACGCCACGAGCCCCGCCGCCACCGCGGCCATCCCCCACGCGGCCCAACCCAGCGGGGCTCGACCGGTGCAGCTCGCGCTGGGGGGAGGGACCGCTCCGCTGGGTGCGGGCCCCACGATCAGCCTGAGGGTGGACAGGTCGTCCGGGTCGTTGTCTGCCGGCACGTACATGCTGGAGTCGGCGGGGATGGGCTGGGCGAAATCGTCCACGGCCGTTGCCCTCATCGTGTTCCGGATCTCCTCTCCGACGGGCGCTTCCGCGGTCACCCGGGCCGTGAAGGTGAGGGTGAGGGTCTCCCCGGCGT
>JANLFW010000053.1:1519-2001 GCA_024653305.1 Candidatus Acetothermia bacterium
GACCCAGGCGAGGAGGGGACCTGGCGCGCCAATGGGCTCGGCCTCGGACTTCCCGCCCGGCCAGGCGATGCGGGCTGTCTCCGCGACGTACGCGAAGCCCGGGGGAAGCCAATCCTCCACGACCACGTCGTAGGCTCGGCTGTAACCCACGTTCGTCACGATGAGCCGGAATTGGACGAGTTCTCCGACCTTGACCGGCACGGGCTCGATCGCGCAGGGATCGCAGGGGCCCGTTGTGGGTTCGCAGGGGCACTCCTCGCAGAAGACCTCCTTGTTCGTCACCAGTGCCGGCGCTCCCACCCGGATGGTGGTGGAATCCTCGTCGGGGTAGGAGTCGTCCACGTCGGGGTTGAACTCGGGGATCCGCGTTCCCGCGCCGTCCTCTCCCGTGACCCCGGCCAGGTTGGTGAGGTACGAGCCAGGGATAGCCTCGGGCAGGACCCGCGCCCGGTAGACGACGACGAGCGTCCCCCCGCTGTTGA
>JANLFW010000054.1 GCA_024653305.1 Candidatus Acetothermia bacterium
TCAACAGCGGGGGGACGCTCGTCGTCGTCTACCGGGCGCGGGTCCTGCCCGAGGCCGTGCCGGGGCAGCACCTCGTGAACCTGGCCCGGGTGGCGGGGAGGGACGGGGCGGGGACCCCGATCCCCGAGTTCAACCCCGACGTGGGGGATACCTTCCCTGACGAGGAAGAAACGCGGATCCTCCTCGGCGTTCCGGCCCTGGCCACGGAGAAGTCTATCTACTGTGATCCGTGCGGCGAGGATCCGTGCGCGCCGTGTCCCACGCCCCCGTACCCGTTCCAGGTCGGGGACAAGGTCCGGTTCCAGCTCATTGTCCGGAATGTGGGCTACGCCGCGGCCTACGACGTCTGGGTGGAGGACCTCTTGCCGCCCGGGTTTGCCTACATCCCCGAGTCCACCCGGGCCGCCTGGCCCACAGGGAAGTCCTCCGCCGACCCCGAGGGCGCTCCCGGGCCGGAGCTCTTGTGGTTCCTCGAGGCCGCCCTCAGCCCGGGGGAGGCGCTCCTCCTCGTGTTCGAGGCCCTGGTGACGGAGAAGGCCCCGCGGGGGGAGACCCTGCGCAACCGGATGTGGGCGTACGGGGTGGACACCCAGAGCGTGCCCATCCCCGCCGACCAGAGCCCCTACGTCCCAGCCGACGACGACCCGGACGACAGCTCAACCCTGGAGCTCCAGGTGTTCCCGGCGGTGGGGGCAGCCGGGGGCGGCCTCGCCCGGTGGGGACCCTGGCTCGCTCTCCCGTTCCTCGGCCTGGGCTTCCTGGGATTCCTCAAGCTTCCCAGGCGCCGCTGGCTCAAGGGGCTTGGGCTCCTTGTGGTTGCCCTCGGGGTGGGCCTCGCCGCCCGCGGGCAGCCTGCCACCGTGTGGATCGGTGTCCTCGTGACCCCGGCCGAGGGTGGGACAGTGGTCGGCGACGGCCCCCGTCCCTTGGGGGCGACGGTCCGCCTCACCGCCGTCCCCTCTTGGGGGTACTTCTTTCAGGGGTGGTATGAGGATCGGGCGCACCTCGGCGCCGCCCCGACCCTGGAGTTCACCGCCGAGCGGGACCGGGTTCTCGAGGCCCGGTTCGAGCGCATCCCCCAGTCGTTCACCCTCGGGGGATCTTGGCAGGGCTCAGTTGCCCTCCTGCCGAGCCCGTCCCTTGAGCGGGCGAACTTCGACCTCCGGTACGTCCTCCGCTACGGGAAGGACTCCTGGTCGTGGCGGGCCGTGGCAAACTTCGTCGGGCCCCAGTGGACGAACCTCCAGCTCCACGGGGCGGGGAACCTCGGGGAGATCCAGGCCGGGGGGGGACTGACGTTCGACCCCTCGATCCCCGCCTACCGCACCGCCTACCTGGCCCTCCTCCTCCGCACCCCAGGGCTGATCACGAGCCTGCGCGTCACCCACTACGCCCAGGCGGGAACCCCCCCTGGACCCTACCTCCTGTCCACGCTCACCCTCCGCTCGGGCACCCTCTCCCTCACCGCCCGGTTCGAGGAGAAGGAGGGAGGGATCGCGTTCCGCGACGCCACGGCGGCCCTGTCCCCCTGGGAGGTCTGCTGCGGGATCACGGCCACGCTCACCTCGTCCGTCACCAAGTCCGGGTTCTCCTACCTCCAGCTGACCGTGGACGATCTCGTCCACCTCTGCTGTGGGCTCTCCCTGGGGTTCGCGGTGAAGTTCACCCCGGGTTCCAAGGAGGTGAGCGTCCTTCCGAAGTGGGTCGGCCCGTGCGAGGGGTGCCTGACCCTGTACGGCAATGCCCTCTGGGACCCTGCCACCTCGACGTGGAGCGGGATCGCCGTCCACGGGATCAAGGTCTACTGCTGCTGGGGTGGGTCGTGCCCGGGCGGGGCGATCTCCTCGCCCTACGTGGAGTTCGCCACTGCGTTCGACCCCGCCCTCGTCCCGGGGGGATTCGAGGGCGACGAGTTTGAGTACGTGAAGTTTGGCCTGTGCGGCCCTGGCTGCTGCGGCGGGAGCTACTCCGCGGAGGGGACGGTCT
>JANLFW010000055.1 GCA_024653305.1 Candidatus Acetothermia bacterium
TCGAGGCCAAGGGCACAATCAGCTTCCGCGACCCCGACGGCGACATCGTGCGGGCGGAGTTCGCAATCGTGGAAGGCGACCCGGCCACGTGGACTGGGAGAACCCGGAGGACATCGCCGGGATCGCGGCCTACTGGTTCAAGGTGGGCAGCGCGCCCACCGGCCCGAAGGACGGCGCCCGCCGCGAGATCGCCCAGAAGCCCCTTATTGTTGAGAACCCGCCGGAGGGCGAGCAGCCGCTGTTCGTGTGGCTCGAGGACGGGATGGGTAACACCACCCACGAGAAACGGGCCCAGGTGCTCCTGCGGTTCGACAAGACCCCGCCCACGGGGAAGCTCTTCATCAACGACGGGGCGACGCGCACCATGGAGCTCGTGGTGACCCTGCAGCTCACAGGGCAGGACAACGCCAGTGGCCTCCCCGAGATGCGGTTCTCCAACGACGGGCGCGCGTGGAGCGGCTGGGAGGGGTTCGCCGCCACTAGGCAGTGGGACCTCTCGCAGTTCGGCGGCAGCACCGCCCCTGGCCGGAAGACGGTGTTCGCCGAGCTGCGCGACCGGTCGGGGAACGTCGCTCAGCTCCAGGCCCAGATCGAGTACATCGTGGCCAAACCGCCCACGGCCCGGTTCACCGTCACTCCAGAGAGTCCGCGCCCTGGCCAGGCCACGACCTTCGACGCTTCGGCCTCATCGAGCCCGAATGGGGCCATCACCCGCTACGCCTGGGACTTCGGAGATGGCACGCAGGAGGCGACCGACAAGCCCGTGACCAAGCACACCTACGACAAGGAGGGGCGCTACACGGTGCGCCTGGCGGTGACCGACGTGCTGGGGCTGACGGCCCCGGCCCCCCCGCGGGAGCTGGTCGTCGAGATCAAGCCGGCCACCCTGCGCGTGCCCCTCGACTTCTTCACCGTGGACGAGGCCCTGGCGGCCGCCCAGCCCGGGGACATCCTCCTCCTCAGCCCCGGCTTCTACACCGTGAACCTGGTGCTCGGCAAGTCCATCACCCTCAAGGGGACGGGCACTCCGGCGACCCTGCAAGGGAAAGACAAGACCAAACCGGTGCTCACCGTCCAGGGTGAGAACGTCGAGGTGCGAGTGGAGTCCCTCACGATCACGACGCTGGCCGGGGCCGGTGCTTCGACCGTCCTCGTCCAAGGCAAGGCAAGGCTGACGATCGTAAGCGCGCCCGTGAGCAACATGGGCACAGCGCCCGCGCTGGACCTGAAAGACTCCGCCCGGCTGACGCTCGAAGGAACGGCTGCAAGTCCAATAGCCGTGAGCAGCGGGGGCGGGACGGCGATTCAGGCCCGCGACCAGGCCCAGCTCACCCTCGCCAACGCCCGGCTCAGCGGGAAGAGCGGGCTCGCCTTGAGCGGCTCGGCCCAAGCCACCCTCAGCGGCTCCACCATTACAGCCACCGGCGGCGATGGCCTCACCTCCTCCGGCTCGGGGGCCGTGACGATGCACAACGTCCAGATCACGGCGGGCAAGACCGGGGTGCGGCTCTCCGGCTCGGCCCAGGCGACCTTCGACCTCGCGGGCTCGACGTTGACCGGGGAGGAGGCCGGGATCGCCCTGCGCGACACGGCCAAGCTGACCGCCCGCGGCGGCACGATCCGCAGCGGCGCCTCCGGCATCGGGGTTGACGTGGCCGGACAAGCCCAGCTCATCCTGGAGGGGGCCGCCGTCAGCGGCGGGGTTGTGGATTTGCGGGTGATCGAGCGGGCCCGCGCCATGGTCCAGAAGACGAAGCTCTTCGGCGGCCTGGCCGGGGTCCTCGCCGGCGATTCCGCCGTCGTGCTGCTGCAAGAGAACGAGATCACCGATCACCCCCTGTGGGGCGTCGCCTTGGCCACCCCTGCGTGTGTAAGAGCAGAACTGCGCACCCTCACCGGCCATACCGACTATGTCAACTCGGTCGCGTTCTCCCCGGACGGGCGGCTCCTCGCCTCCGGGTCCTACTAGGAGGTC
>JANLFW010000056.1 GCA_024653305.1 Candidatus Acetothermia bacterium
ATGGTGGCGAGGCTGGCAGCGGCCGCTGGGACGACCAGGAGGTCCATGTCGAACCCGGTTGCGGCATAGATCGGCATCGACCCGGCCACTAGCTCGGCGGGGACCGCCTCGCCGGGAGCCCGGCCCATGGCAGGGCCCGCCCCAACGCGACTGTAATGCTAACCACCACGAGCTTGTGCATGTCCCACCCCCTCCCGGCACCCGTCAATACTGGTCCCGGCCCTTCCCTTCAACATAGCCCCGAGAGCGATCAGGAGATCGCCCGCCCTCCACAGCGATCGATCCCAAAGCCGAGGCCTTCGGGCCCGCGCTCGGTTGACTTCCTGAAGAACACGCCGCCGGTTCGCCCACTCCAGGTTCTCTCGAACCCGAGCCTCCGCCAACAGGAACAGTCCGTACCATCCGCTGGGGTACATGCCCACCTCCTCACCCGCACGCCTGGCTGGCCGTCGCGTTGGCGTCCCCCAGACCCATCCGGGTTGACCCCCGCCTCTATCCTCCTATAGTGGCCGAGGCGGTTAGATGATAGTCACCCGTGTCTAACCTGTCAAGTGCGTGAGACAGGTTAGATGAGCCAAGAGGAGGGGAATACAATGGCCGAGGGCGATACCGAGCGCCGTGGTCCAGCCCGCGACGACCTCTGCCTCGAGTTCGTGAATACGGTGGAACGGCGGGGCCGCGACCGGCCCGAGGACAGCCTGACGAGCTACGAGGACCTCGTCGCGTGGGCCCTGCCCACGGGACCGTCACGGATACCAAAGCACGCCGGCCGCACGAGGCGTCCCGCGCCTTCACCTACGCCGTTGCCCTGCGCGAACTGATGTACCGAATCCTCCGAGCGGCGGCAACGGACCAACCCTGCGATCCCTCCGACGTCGCCTCGCTGAATCACCACCTGTCAGAGGCCTTGGGGCGCCTCCGGATTCACCATGAGGGGGGTGCGTTCTCGTGGACGTGGAACGAGGACCAACCCTCCCTTTACCGGCTGCTCTGGCCCGTTCTTTGGTCCACCGCCATCCTCTTTACCTCGGAAGACCTGAACCCAAGCTCACTTCGTGTGGAGACTGCTCACGTTCCCCCTCCTAGGCGAAGAACGCAGTGAGTTTTGGAGTCCCGCGGATCAGGGTTTCCCACGCTTGGCCCAGGACGCTAATTTCATCCCCCTCCCGGTACAAGTACTCAGGGAACTGCCATCCTGTGTACTCTCTGGCTCCCATTCGGATGAGTGCGCGCCAGGCAGGAAGTTCCTCATCGATCGAGTTGACCCTCTTCTCGACTTGGTCGCGGGGGTCACCCCGCTTCGTGCAGTTGCACCTCGTCCTGGACTTGACGTCCTCTGTGAGTTCCACGACACCTCCTTGTGATCCCGTCTTCGGGCCGGCGAGTGACATGGGAGAGGGGTTGAGCACGATCATCGTGATGTCCCCGAAGATTTGGCGAATCGCGGGGACTTCGAGAAGGATCGGGACCACGGGAGCATAGATCTCGGCAACTGCAAGCCTGGCGCGCAGCGGACGTGCCCCCCGGAAGCTGTACCACCTGGAGTGGGAGGATCCTTGGGTAGGATGGGGTAACCAAGGAGGATCCGCTCGTGAAGGGGAAGAGGTGCACGGAAGAGCAGATCGTGAGGATCTTGCAGGAGGTCGAGTCGGGCACGTCGATCCTTGAGGTGTGCCGGACCTACGGGGTGTGGGAGTCCACGGTCCACCGGTGGCGGGGGAAGTACCGGGAAATGGACCAGGCTCAGCTGCGTCGGCCGCAAGGAACTGGAGACGGCGCGGTTGCGGAAGATCGTAGCGAGAGCAGGCGTTGGACATCGACGCGTTGAAGGACCTGTTGGGAAAAGGCGGGCGCTCAGGACGAGGCGGATGTACTCGGAGCGCCGCGGGTGCGCGGTGGTGGGGATCGCGCGCTCCAGCTTCCGGTACGTTCCCTGCCCTCGCCCGGGGGAGGCGGCGTTGACGGAGGAGA
>JANLFW010000057.1 GCA_024653305.1 Candidatus Acetothermia bacterium
ACCGCATCCCAAGGGCTGCGGGTTGGGAAAGGTACCCGCGGCGAAATTGATCTGATACCTTCTCCTCCTCGGTCACCTCCTCTCTTTTTTACGTCTGATTTGGCGGGCCTCCATTTCCTGGCTTTCCCTCCGCTTCCCTCACCGGCCCCGGTGCCCCCGCCGGCTTGACAATCGCATGGACAATGGCAATCGCGAGCTTCGCCCATTTCCCCTACTCGGACGAAGATTTCGAACTGGAATCGGCCCACCCTTTCTCACCCCTCCGCGGCCACCAGCTGCTCCTCGAAGATCGCGCGGTACTCCCCGGACCTGCGGATCAAATCCGCATGGGTTCCGGCCTCCACCACCCGCCCATCTTTCAGGACGAAGATCCGGTCCGCGGATTGCACCGTGGCCAGGCGATGGCGGCCACGATCACCGTCTTGCCCGGCGTGAGCTCCGCCAAAGCCCGCAAGGCCTTGGCCTCGGTCTGTGAGTCCATGGCGGAAGTGGCCTCGTCCAAAAGCAGGATCTGCGGCCGCCGCAAAACGGCCCGAGCCAAAGCCAAAAGCTGCTTTTGGCCGCCCGAGAGCTTCACCCCCCGCTCCCCAACCATTGTCTCATAGCCGCTCGGAAGCTCGGCGATGAAATCGTGAGCCCCAAGGAGCCGGGTAACTTTGAGGACCTCCTCTTCCGAGATCGTCGGGTCGCCACACCGCAGGTTTTCCATGATCGTGGTGGAAAACAAGAAAACATCCTGGGTCACGAGGACCACCTCTCTGCGCAGGGAGGCGAGGTCCACCGCCCGCAGGTCTTGGCCGTCGATGCGGATCGTCCCTGGGGAAGGCTTATAGAGGCGCACGAGGAGGGAAAGCAGGGTGGATTTCCCCGACCCGGTCCGGCCCACCAAGGCCACCCAGGTCCCGGGCTCGACCAGGAGGGAAACATCTCGCAAGGCCACGGTGCCGTTGGGATACGTGAAGGAAACCCCGTCCACCTCCACCCGACCGGAGCGGACCGCAAGCGGAGCGTTCCCCGAGGGTTCCGGCACCTCGTCCAAGATCTCGAGGATGCGGCGCGCGGCCACCCTCGCCCGCTGGAGGCCCAAAGTGGTGATGATGGACTGGGTGGGCCCGTAGAGGTAACCGATGAAGGACACAAAGGCGATCACCGTCCCCAGGGAGAGGTCGCCCCGCATGATGCGCCAGGCCCCAAGACAGAGGAGGAGCACCGGCCCCACCTCGACGATGAAGGTGAGCATCCCTCCGGCCATGGCCCCCACCGTGTTCGTCCGGACGTTCGCCCCCTTAAGGCGGCCGATGGCCTGGGCGATCTTGCCCTCCACCCAAGCAGAAAGCCCAAGGAGCTTGGTGGTGAGGACGGAGGCGAGCCCCTCCCCGAGCTCTTTGGACACGAGGGCATCCCCTTCCTGGATTTCCTGGCGAGGGCCTGGAGGCGCCGGTTGAGGGCTTGGGAGGCAAAGGCCAGGGCGGGGAGGACGGCCGCGGCCACCAAGGCCAATTTCCAGTCCAGCCAAAAGAGGAGCCCGGCCCCCACGCCAAGGAATACCGCGTTGTTCAGCAAGGCCAAGGCGCCAAGGAAAAAGGCCTTGGCCACGGTGGGGTCGCTCCGGACCCGGGCCATGAGGTAGCCCACCTCCCGCTCCTGGAGGAACGCGGGGGAAGGGCCAGAAGATGCCGGACCAATGCGTTCTCCACATCCGCCACCAAGGCCTCCTCGATCACCACGGTGAGGTATTGCTCGAGGGAGGCAAAAAGCCCGCGCAACGCGACGACGAGGCCGAGCCCAATCCAGGTAAGCTCTCCGAGCCCCAGCCTCCACCGGGGGAGGACGAACCGGACGAAGAACCGCCCAATCGGCGAGCTCATGGCCCTTCTCCTTTTGGCTCCTCGGGAAGCCCGGTCGGAAGACCATGGAGGATGTAGCTCGCGG
>JANLFW010000058.1 GCA_024653305.1 Candidatus Acetothermia bacterium
CACGCGCCTCCCGGGGCGACGATGTGCTCGCGGTGGGGCTATACGGGTCCCTAGCAGCCCGTGTGAGAACCCGCTACCCTGAGCCAACACCTTAGGGAGAGTTGAGGGGGGGAGCGATGAAGAGGTTCAAGTTGTACGAGCCCGAGCAGGGGTACCTGTTGCCACCATCGCCCAGGGACTGGCTGCCTCCCGGGCATCTGGCGCACTTCATCGATCAGGTAGTGGACGAGCTCGACCTGGGGGCGATCTACGCTTCGTACACGGAAGATGGCGGTCAGCCCCCGTACCACCCGCGGATGATGGTCAAGGTGTGGCTGTACGGGTTTGCCCAGGGGATCCGCTCCTCCCGGAAGCTGGAACGGGCACTGTGGGAGGACGTGGGGTTCCGGATGCTTTCGGGCAACCAGCAGCCGGACCACTGGACGCTGTCGGAGTTCCGGCGGCGGCACCTCCAGGCCCTGGGGGATCTGTTCGTACAGACGGTCCACCTTGCGATGCGGGCGGGGCTGGTGAAGCTGGGGCAGGTGGCGATCGACGGGACGAAGGTCAAGGCCCACGCCTCCAAGCACGCCGCGATGAGCTACGGACGGATGGCCAAGGAAGAGGAGCGACTGCGCCAGGAGATCGAGCGGTACTTCCACGAGGCGGAGGCCACCGATCAGGAGGAAGACGAGCGTCGCGGAAGAGGCGGTTCCGAGGAGTTGCCCCACCACCTCCGGACAGCCCAGAGGCGGCTCCAGGCGATCCAAGAGGCCAAGCGCGCCCTGGAGGAGGAAGCGCAAGAGCGTGCGCGAGCCGAGCAGGAGGAGCGTCGGTGCCGGGCGGAGGGTCAAGGGAAGGCGTACCGACCGCGCAAGGACTCCCAGCAGGCCACGCCCAAGGCGCGGGCGCAGCGCAACTTCACCGATCCCGAGTCACGGATCATGGTGTCGGCCGACGAGGCGTTCATCCAGGGGTACAACGCCCAAGCGGCGGTGGACACGGAGAGCCAGATGGTCGTGGCCTGTGAGCTGACGAACGAGGCGGGGGATGTGAGGCAGATGGCCCCCCTGGTCCAGCAGGTGGAGAAGACGACGGGGCGCGTACCGGGAGAGGTGCTGGCCGACGCAGGCTACTGGAGCGAGAAGAACGTCCGGTTCTTGGCCCAGCGGGGGATCGAGGCATTGATCCCTCCGGACAAGGTGGGGCACCGGCAGTGGCGGGAGGCGAACCCTCTCCCACCACGCCCCTCGCCGGAGGCGTCGCTGAGGGAGAAGATGCGCTACGCGCTCAGGCTACCGGCGAACCGAGAGCGGTACCGGATGCGGGAGCAGACGGTAGAGCCGGTGTTCGGGCAGATCAAGGAAGGCAGGGGGCTGCGGCAGTTCCTCCTGCGAGGGCTTGCGAAGGTGCGGGCGCTGTGGAGGCTGGACTGCGCGGTGCACAACCTGCTCAAACTGTGGCGGGCTGGGGTCCCGTGGGAGCCGCGATGGGCGACCCCGTAGCAGGGGGGACGGCCGCAGGCACCCGGCGCCGTCCGACGCGGACAGTCACCCTCGATCCACGTCGCAAGTGAGGTCCAGAGTTGGTTGGTACCCACACGGGCTGCTAGCCCAAACGCCCGAGGACCTCGGCCGTGTGTTCCCCCAACCGGGGTGGGGG
>JANLFW010000059.1:0-797 GCA_024653305.1 Candidatus Acetothermia bacterium
GGTCAGGCCGCGAATGGCGATGGTTGGCATCCCCGCTCTCCTCCTCAGAACTCGATCTTCCCGCCCAGCCGGCGGACGATGAAATGGCCGACCAAGGTGATGACCACGATCAGGAGCATGATCCCATAGGCATGTTGGGTGAAGCCTTGCTGTTGGAACCGGAACAGGATCGAGGTCATCGTCCGGGTCTGTGGGGTGACGAGGAGCACGATCAGATCCAGGGTTCGCATGGTGGTAATCAGCGTGAGCAAGACAGCGGACAGGAAACCGCTTTTCGCCAGGGGCATGAGGATACGGACGAACCGGCGGCCCCACCGGGCCCCGTGGAGTTCTGCCGCCTCCTCCAGGGACGGGTCGATCTGGTGCATGGCGGCCACGCCGGAGCTCGACGCGAACGGGAGGTACTTCATCGTGCAGGTCAGCACGAGCAGCGTGAGCGTGCCGTACAGGGCGGGGAACGGGCCCCACGACCGGGCGAACAGGCTGAGGTAGATCCCGCCGAACGCGATCCCCGGGACCATGTACGGGGTGAAGCTCAAGAACTCGACCGACCGCGACAGCAGCGTCCCGCGCATGCGCACCACCACGTACCCGAGCATGAGCCCCAGTACCCCGCACACCAAGGCGGTCAGCACGGAGAGGACCACCGAGTTCTTGATTGCCCCGAGGATGAACGCGCTCCGGAAGATCCCGGGCTGACCTTCGGCCAGCATCGGATCGCCCTTACCGATCCAGTAGTGGAGGGTCAGGTTGCTCAACGAGTACTGGCCCTCGTAGCGCATGACCGTCTCCAGGGC
>JANLFW010000059.1:807-1625 GCA_024653305.1 Candidatus Acetothermia bacterium
CGGACCGGCGACGAACAACACGACGAACAGCGTGAGCAGTGCAGTGGCCGGAAGGCGCCAGCGCCCGAGCTTCATGAGCCTGTGGTACGCGCCCTTCCCGCTGATCGTCGTGTAGCGCTTGCGGGCCCCGATGAGCTTTTGGTTCGCGAACACGGTCAGGGTGGTGACGAGGATCAGGATCAGGGTGAGCACGTACCCTTCCGCCTGTTGGCGGTTGTTGAACGCGGCGTACACGCGGGTGGAGAGGGTGTAGTACCGGATGGGTAGCCCAAGGAAGGCCTGGGTCCCGAACTCGCCCAGGCCCTTGCCGAATGTGAGAACAAACGCCGATCCCAACGCCGGCAGGACCAGGGGGAACGTGATTTTGCGCAGGGTCTCCCAGCGCTTCGCTCCGAGGATCTCCGCGCTCTCCTCAAGCTGGGCATCGATCGTCGCCAACGCCCCCCGCAACAGGATGAACGTGTACGGCACGTAGTGCACGCCGAGCGAGATCACGATCGGCAGGAGGCCATAGCCCAGCCAAGCTGGAGGATCGATGCCGAACACGGCGTAGAGGAGCCCAGGTTGTCCGCCGAACCGCAGGCTCTTGAACACCGTAAGCCAGGCCAGGCCCACCGTCCAGGACGGCACGATGTACGGGATGATCAGCGCCGAGCCGAAGAACCCCTTGAACGGAAGATCGGTGCGGGCGACGAGCCAGGCGAACAGCGCCCCCACCGGAAGGGCGATCGCCGTCATCAGCACGGCGATGAGGAGGCTATTTAGGAACGGCTGCCAGAAGATCGAGCTCGCGAGCTTCCCGATGAGGACCCGTTGCC
>JANLFW010000060.1 GCA_024653305.1 Candidatus Acetothermia bacterium
TACCCGCCCTCCTTCCACAGGAGGCTCTTCCCGGCCTTGCCGATGGGGGCAAGGGCGGTGGGGTCGTCCCACCGCGCCCCCACCGGGGCCGCCTCCGGGGCCAAGATCCGGGCAAGTTCATCGAGGGAACGTTCCTCCTTGAGGGACCGGATCTGGGCGATGCGGGCCAGGATCTTCTCCTTGGGGAAGAACGTCTCCTGGCCTGTCACCGTCGAGCGGCGGATGAACCACGCCTCGGGGATGAGCCCTTTTCGCTTCCACCGGTAGAGCTGACCGTAGGAAATGCCGGTCAGCTCCAGGACATCCTTCTTGGCGATCAGCTCCTCGTCCATGGCGGTGTCGCCCTACCGCCGGCTGGCGGCAGGGGAAAGCACGGAGCGCAGGAGCCCCCAGCGCCGGGGGCACTGCTCCTCGCCCCTAGCGGGATACGGATCCCACCGGCAGACCTCTTCCAGGAACGACCCATGCATCAACATGCTGGCCACCTCCTACGAGGGGCCAGTATAACATAACACTGTTACTCTGTCAAGGGTCAGCGGGCGACCACCCCTACCCCCTGGACGAGGAACGGAGGAGTGTACACGCTCCCGTGCACCCATTCCGCCTCCCCTCCCACGGCGAGGACGCCCTGCTTGAGCACGTCGTAGGCGTTCCCGGCGATCATCGTGTTCTTGACCCGGCCCACGACCCGGCCCTGTTTCACCGCGAACCCGACGCCGACGTTGTTGGAGAACGCCCCGGACTGGACGTTGCCCTGACCCAGGCCCAGCACGTCCACCACGATCAACCCGTCCTTCATGTCGCGGATGAGCTCGTCCAGGTCCCCCTCCCCGGGCTGAATCACGATGTTACGCGGGGCTGGCGCGGGCGGGTTGCGGAACCCACCCCCGCCCAGCGGGGACCCCTTCATCCCGTTGCCGGTGGGCTCGGCGGACGCGAGCGCCGCCGCCCGGAGGTCGTAGAAGAACCCCTGCACCACCCCGTCCTCCACGAGCGGAAGGCGGGACGTGGGCAGGCCCTCGTCGTCGAACGCCCGTGACCGCGGCCCAAACGGGATCGTGCCATCGTCGACGATCGAGAGGCGCCGGTCGAACGCGTGCTCCCCGAGGCGCCCTTTCAAGGGGGACGTCCCCAGGAACACCGAGAGGCCGGAGAACCCGACCATCAGGGGGAGGAGGAGCACCGTCATCCCAGTGGGGCTGAACAGGACCGGCGGCGTGCCCGTGGGCGGGGTGGCCACGGTCTTCCCCCACCGCAGGTAGCGCAAGA
>JANLFW010000061.1 GCA_024653305.1 Candidatus Acetothermia bacterium
CCGGGCGATTGCGTCCTGGGTGACGGTGGACGTACAGGTGCTCGACCTCGCCACCGCGGAGTTCGAGGCGTACGCGGTGACGGTCAACGTCACCGGGATCGAGATCTTTGGGCTTCGGTTTGGCGCCAGCCCTCAGGATGTGGCCCGGGCGGTGGCCAAGGAGATCGCAAGCCGGTTGGGCGGGCAGTGTCGGGGGAGGTGAAGACCATGAGGGTACGGCTGATCACGGTCCTGGTTCTCTTGCCTGCAATCCTGCTCTTTCTTGAGACTCCGGTAGCTCAGACCGCTGGGCCTCCTGAGGTTGAGTGGGAGAGGACCTTCGGCGGAAGCGGAGGTGATGAGGGCTACGCAGTCCGGCAGACCTCGGATGGAGGCTATATCCTCGTTGGTGAGACACGCTCTTTCGGCACATTATTGGGGGAAGCCGATGTCTGGCTGATCAAGACCGATTCCCAGGGTAATCAACAATGGGCAAGGACCTTCGGCGGACCCGGGTTCGACGATGGCCGTGCCGTGCAGCAAGTTATGGATGGAGGCTACATCCTTGTTGGGGTAACACAATCCTTCGGCGCAGGTGGGTATGATGTTTGGCTGATCAAAACTGATTCTCAGGGCAACCAGCAGTGGGCCAAGACCTTCGGCGGACCTGACGGAGAGTGGGGTTGTTCTGTTCAGCAGATTCCCGGTGGAGGTTATGCTCTCGTTTGGTCCAGCATATACAACAGAAGGAGCGCCATTTGGCTAGTTGCTACTGATGCCCAAGGTAACCAGTTGTGGGCCAAGACCTTCGGTGAAGGAGGAGCAACCCCAGACTACGGTCGCTGCCTCCAACTGACTTCAGATGGGGGCTACATTGTGTTGGGAACCATGGGTTTTAACGATTTCTACTTGGCTAAGCTGAAACCTGGAAGCCCCCCGCCTCCCGCGACCGGCACCATCCGGATCAATGCAACACTTGATGGACGGTCCTGGTCTGGGTTGTTGAGCTACCGCATCTCCGGCCCCCAAAGCCGCGATGGAACTGCGGTGACGGAAACGCTCAGGAAGATGCCCACCGGAACCTACACCTTGACCTATCAATCGGGGGGGCCGAGCGGGGCCAGCCTCACCAGCATCACGCCCTTGCCGACCCAGACCCTCGCCGCTGGGGGGACGATCACTTTCACCCTGAACTTCGTAACCCCAGCGCCTACCACAGGGAGTGTGCAGGTCAATGCTGCGCTTGACGGATGGCCCTGGGAAGGGC
>JANLFW010000062.1 GCA_024653305.1 Candidatus Acetothermia bacterium
CCGATCCCGCCAGAGGGCGTCCATTCCACTCCAGGGATCGACCCCCTGCACGATGCTTTTTCGAGGGCCTCTTCCAAATCCCGTAGGAACGTGTCGAAACTAGGCGCCAGGAGCACATCACGCTGGTCGCCTTGAAGGACATAAACCTCCCTTACAGCACGGTCTGCCCCGATTCGAGTTGCGCACCCTTCGAAATCTTGATACCGCTCGTGCTGGTTGTGGCGGGTGATCACCCCCGAGACCACCGCCTCTTTTACCCCTGCTGCCTTGAGGCGTCTGACCGCCTCTGCCGCTCGTTTGTGAGTCCCAGGCCCTCGATGGAGGTCGTGCAAGGCCGGAGCTGCGGAATCCAGGCTCACTGTAATCTGGTCGCAACACCGAGCAAGCTTTTCCGCGACGCAGCCCAGGAGGAGGCCGTTCGTGAGGAGGATCGTGCGGAATCCAAGGTCGTGGGCGGCTTCCGCTACCTCGCATGCGTGGGGATGAAGGAGGGGCTCTCCACCGGTGAGGAGTACGGCATCGATGCCCAGCTCCTTGGCCTGATGAAGCGCCTGCATGGCAAGGGCCAGGGGCAAATCCCCTCCCCAGCTTTCCCGCTTTCGCAGTGCCTGGTTGTAGCAATAAGTACAGCTCAGGTTGCAACGAGCAGTGAGATGGAGGTAGAGGGAGCCGGGCTTCGGTTTGGTTGGGCAAACCGCTGGGGAGGAACGGCCCTTTTCTGGTTCTTCCACCCCCTCTTTTTGCAAGGACTCAAGGAAGCGCCGCACTTCTGAAGCGACTTCGGCCAAGGGAAAGCCGGTCTTGGTCGCGATCTCCATGGATGTCTCTATCGTGTCCTTAAACTCCGTCAAGGCCGCGAGGATCGAGGCCCCTACGTCTGTCACGGTCCAGGCAAGGGTCTCGGCCCTGAAGAAGAGGGGCCAAGGTCCTCTTGCCAGATGCTCTACATCCGCCACAAGCGTTTCATTGGAGGCCCACCGCCTCAGACGCGGTTCGGTCAAGACCCAAGGTTAACTCGGGGTTATGTGAGCTTCGCCCCTGCTCCAGCACCAGCACCTTCTCCACCAGCGCAACCGCATCCCAAGGGCTGCGGGTTGGGAAAGGTACCCGCGGCGAAATTGATCTGA
>JANLFW010000063.1 GCA_024653305.1 Candidatus Acetothermia bacterium
CCCGGGCCGGCATCGACCACGTGGCCGTGTTCGTGGACCACGGGCTTCTGCGCCTCGGGGAACGTGAAGAGGTGGAGGCCGCTCTGCGGGGGCTAGGCGTGAACCTCGTGGTCGTGGACGCTGCGGGCCGGTTCCTGCGGGCGCTGCGGGGAAAGGTCGATCCGGAGGAGAAGCGCAAGGTCATCGGTCGGGAGTTCATCGCGACCTTCAAGGAGGCCGCTCGGGCTCATGGCCCGTTCGCTTTTCTCGCCCAAGGCACCCTATATCCCGATGTGATCGAATCCGCCGGGACCACAAAGGCGGCGGTGATCAAGTCCCATCACAACGTGGGCGGCCTGCCCAAGGACATGGGTTTCCGGCTCGTGGAGCCGTTCCGGTACCTGTTCAAGGACGAAGTGCGTGAGGTGGCCCGCTTGCTCGGGCTCCCCGACTCGATCCGCCTCCGCCACCCGTTCCCTGGCCCAGGGCTCGCGGTGCGCATCCTCGGTGAGGTCACCCCAAAACGCCTGCAGGTCCTGCGACAGGCGGATGCCATCTTCACCGATGCCCTGAAGGAGTGGGGGCTGTACCACCAGGTGTGGCAGGCGCTGGCGGTGCTCACCCCGCTCCGGAGCGTGGGCGTGGTGGGGGACCAGCGGCACTACGGGTACGTGCTGGCGCTGCGGGCGGTGACAAGCACCGACGGGATGACCGCGGACTGGGCACGGCTCCCCTACGCGTTCCTGGACCACGTGGCCGGCCGCATCACCCGTCGGGTTCCCGAGATCGGGCGCGTGGTGTACGACATCACCGGAAAACCTCCGGCAACCATCGAATGGGAGTGAGATCGTCCCCACCCGAGGCGGGCGGGAGTGCTGCGGGACGGAGGCGCACCCGTACGAGGCGTGCCTGGCCCTTGCCGGGGTCGAGCACCGGACGACGTAGGTAGGGCTCCAGACGGGTTCGTGGAGCGGTTCCACCGCACGATGCTCGATGCGTTCCGGGGCAAGTTCTCCGCCACAGTGGAGGAGCTTCAGGCCGATCTAGTGTCCTGTAAGGGTAGTGAGTAACCAGGTACGGGCAAGCTTAGCACAGTGAGGCAT
>JANLFW010000064.1 GCA_024653305.1 Candidatus Acetothermia bacterium
CGTACCCTACAACCATTCGCTCTCTCAGGCTAACAAGGGTTTGCGCAACAGGCTCGGGGGAGCGGGCTGGCCGAGGGCACTGCCTTCCCGGTACGGACGCTCGGATTCTCGTTCAGCGGTGTTCGCTCGTTGGCCTTCTCCCCCGACGGGCAGTACCTGGCGTTGGGAACAGAGGGAACCGACAACGTGCTGATCATCAACGTCTCGGCCTGGGAAGTAATCCACACCTTGGTAGGGCATACGAGAGTGGTCTACTCGGTGGCATGGAGTCCAGATGAAAAGGTCCTGGCATCCGGTTCCTCCGACGGGACTATCAGACTGTGGGACCCGGCAACAGGAAGAAGGCTCCGGACCATAGGTCGCCATGCCGACTACGTCTGCTCGGTGGCCTGGAGCCCGGACGGGAAGATCGTCGCCTCTGGATCTTGGGATGGTGCTGTGGGACCCGGGAACAGGACTGGAACTCCGTGCCCTCACAGGGCACACCGAGCTCGTGACCACGGTTGCGTGGAGTCCAGATGGGATGCTCCTTGCCACCGGATCGGAGGACGGAATGGTGATGCTGTGGGACGTGAGCGACCTGCTGGATAGGTGAAGGAGGTGAATGGCGATGTCGCGTGCGCTGAGTGATTGCAGGGACATGGCGTTCCTGAGGGTGCCCAGGCTGACGCTGCTTGTAGCGGCGCAGCGCCCACCGGCTGGGCTCCCCGTGACGGCCGCACTGCACACGGGTCCCGAAGTCTACGTGATCCTGGTCCAGAACACGGAGCCATGCGCGTTCACGCGGTTCCACGTTGTGTTCGCGGTCCCGGCTGACAAGCTGACTGCCCGTGCCCTGCGCCCGCTCCCCTGCCGCGTCCAGTGGAGCACCCGGCAGGCGTACATGCTCTGGGTTGAAAACACTGACCCCTTCTGGCATAAGACGTTTACGATCCTCTTCTCAGCCTCGGTGCGCGTGTGGCCCGCGCCGGTATCCAGCGTGCCCGT
>JANLFW010000065.1 GCA_024653305.1 Candidatus Acetothermia bacterium
CCTGAGGGCCCAGTCGGCACTGATCCGATCCAGCACCAGGGGCGGGAACAGGGCGAACTCCTCGCCCGCGGCCTTCCCCAGGAACGGAACGTAGAACTCCTCGTCGTCGGTGCGGTGGGAGCGCTCCACCCGGCCGCTCCGGTTCCTTCCTCCCCAGCGGGATCCGCGCAAGTCTCGCCCCCACCGGGGCGTAGTGCCTCTCCTCCCAGTCCGTCTGCCAGGCCAACTCCCCTGCGATCCCGTGCCCCCTAAGCCACAGCATCACCAAGCTCATGAGGCACAGCCCGCCCGTTAGGCTCCCCTCGTGGCTCCATGCCAGGAACCGCAGCCGCGTTCGCCCTTCGAGGGACGTCCACGGGTACCGGGGGAGCTTCCGTTTGCCGAGGTGATCCCAGAGCTTGGCCCCCAGCGTCCCCTGGTCGAGCACGTCCACCTGAGCGAGGGAGAACGGTTGCTCCTCCTCCCACGCCGAAGTTTGCAGGGTAGAACGTCTTCCGCCTCGTCTTGCGCCCCGTGAACCCGTTCCGACGGAGGATGTGGCGGATCGTGTGCGGGGACAGGACGAGCCCCTTTTCCCGCCACCGGTACCAGGCGAGCCTCTTCCGGCCGTAACCCGTGCCCTTCTTGGCCGCCAGGACTACGGCCTCGATCCGGGCGGGGGTCTGGGTGGGAGAACGGTGGGGACGGCGAGACCGGTCGCCCAGTCCCTTCACTCCATCGCCGCGGTAGCGCTGGACCCACTTGCGGACGACGTTCCGCGAGGTGTGCCATCGGCGCGCGGTCTCCGCGGTGCTCCCTGTCTCCAGGTACGTCTCGACCAGCCTCATCCTTGCCGCCTCCCGGTTCATGGCATACGCTTCCCTCCCAGGCAAGATCCACTGCCCCCTGCTCCTCCTTTCCCTGTCGCCACGCTCTCTTGGGAGGAGCACCGCCTTCCGTCAACCACCCCGTCACCAACCCCTCGGCCTGGTA
>JANLFW010000066.1 GCA_024653305.1 Candidatus Acetothermia bacterium
GTGCGGGTGGGGGAGCGGGTCGTCGTCGTGGTGAGCGGGAGAGGGGGCGCGAGGTCGCGGGCCCTTGTCGCCGTGGGCCTTTTCCAGCCCACAGTGGTGGAGCTCGAGCGGGTCGCGATGGCCCCGCTTGGGGATGTCCAGGCTCTGACCGGGACTCCAGGGGCGACGGCGCTCGCCTTCGCCCTGCCGCGGGGGGTCCCATCGGGACGGGCGGTCGCGGAGGCGCGCCGGCGCCTGGCCCCGCACCCTGAGCTTTCGGTCGCCGACTACTTCGACCTCAACCCCCTGGCGGGGGTGATGGTCTCCGGCTCCACCGTCAAGCTCATCCCGTTCGTGGTCCTCATCAGCCTCCTCGCCGGGTTCGGGGTGGCCAACACCACGGTCTACTCCGTGCTCGAGCGGACGCGGGAGTTCGGGGTGATGGCGGCGCTGGGAATGCGGGGGCGGACCCTCGCCCGGGTGGTGCTCCTGGAGTCCGCGCTCGTGGGGGCCCTGGGGTTCGCCGTCGGGGGTGGGATCGGGTACGCCGGGCTCCTCTACCTCGGCCGCAGCGGCCTGGACTTGTCGCGCTTCGTGCGGGGCGTGGGAGGGGCCCTGGGGATGCCCACGGTGATCTACGCCGCCGCGTCGGGCTGGTACTGGCTCGCGGCGTTCAGCGTGGTCGTCCTCACCGTGCTCCTCGCCGCGTGGTACCCGGCGCGGCGGGCAAGCCGCCTGGAGCCGGCGCGGGTAGGATAGGGCCCGCCTTCCCAAAGGCGGACAGGAGAGCGATGAGGAGAGCAGTGTTGTTCGCAGTAGCCCTG
>JANLFW010000067.1 GCA_024653305.1 Candidatus Acetothermia bacterium
GTGGGCCCTGGAGAACTTGCCTCCGGGGGGGATGGCCCAGCTCACCCTCACCGCCCGGGAGACGGGGTGTGGGGAACTTACGAACGCAGTCCGGGTCTGGTGGGGCTGTGGCCAAGAGGGCGACGAAAGCTCCTGCACCCTGGATGCGGACTGCCTCGCCGATGCCTACGCCTTCCGCGAGGTCGTGGCCAGTCGGACCCCGAGCGTGGCCGTGGCCACAACTCTCAACCCGACCCAGGTTCCGTCCTGTGGGATGACGACGGTGACCCTCGAGATCCGCAACCTCTCCTCGGCCACGGCGGAGGCACTGGACGTGCGGGTCCAGCTCCCCGCCGGCCTGACCTACGTTTCGGGAACGACCCAGGTGGACTGCGGCGGAGGGTTCGTTCTGGCCCCCGATCCGTACGAGATCGGCGGTTACCTGTACTGGTACGACTCGGACAACCCCCTGGACAACCTGTGCGGGGAGATCGGGCCTGGGGGCACGGTGCGGCTGCGGTTTGCGGTCCAGGCGAGCTGCTACCGCACGGTCGGGAATGCTGCGGTCAGGGTCTACTTCTACGACTGCTGCTTTGCGGCCCAGCAGGAGTTCAACGGGAGCTACCCCCTCCAGCCTGCCCTCCCCACGCTCACGGTGCAGAAGACCCCGGCCACGGTGCCCCTCGACTGCTATGACCAGAGTAGCACCGTCACCTGGCAGATCCGGGTTCAGAACACCGGGGCGGCGAGCGCGGACTGGGTACGCGTGGAGGACACGTTGGGGGCGAGCCTGCAGTACTTGAGCTCCAGTCCCCTTG
>JANLFW010000068.1 GCA_024653305.1 Candidatus Acetothermia bacterium
GTCAAGGTGGTGGAGGTGTTCTGCGGGGAGGAGGCGGTGGAAAAGCTCCTTTATCTTGTGCTTTCGGGGCTGAACGAGCGGCTTGGGGCCCGAAGGATACGGGGCTTTGCAGAAGTCTGCATGGCAAGCTACCATGCGGCTCAGACACAGCAAACGGGGCACTATGTCCGCGTCTCCGCGGTGAGTCGGTGTTCTGCCGCGGGGATTCGAACTTCTCCGCGTAGCCGAAGGCTCAGCGGGCTAGTTCTCACACAGGCTGCTAGTGAGTTCGTGTCCCAGCTACTCCCTCTCCCCCGGTCTTTCTTCCCCTCCCTTGATGGGAGGGGATAGGGGAGGGTGGTGGACCGCCTCGTCACCCTCTCCCTGGCCCTCCCCCGTCGAGGGGGAGGGGAAGAGATTGGCGAGAGAGGGCTGGGGTGAGCTAAGGAGTTCGTATCCCTACTGCTCCCTCTCCCCCGGGTGGGAGAGGGCGGGGGTGAGGGGGCGGAGGGCTTCACCCTCGCTCTGACCCTCCCCGGTCTGGCAGGGAGGTACACGGCGCCAATTCCGTGTCCCCGAGAGCTTTGCGATCGCGACCTAATCTGGAATCCACCGCAAAGACGCGGAGTTCGCGGAGAAATCATGGCGTGAAGACTTGATCAGTTCGGTTTGGAGTCAATTCCAAAACCGATGTTCTCTGCGGCCTCTGCGCCTCCGCGGTGAACAAGCACGTGCGGAGAAACGGCGTGGGGGACAAGCTGCGCCGAGGGTCATGGCCTTCCGAAGAGGAATAGAACAG
>JANLFW010000069.1 GCA_024653305.1 Candidatus Acetothermia bacterium
CCCCCGGTTTAAATCACCGGGGGGGTTCCCCCATTCGGAAATCCACGGGTCAAAGGCTATTTGCGCCTCACCGTGGCTTATCGCAGCTTGTCACGTCCTTCTTCGGCTCCTGGTGCCAAGGCATTCACCCTATGCTCTTCTTCGCTTGACCTTTGTGGAACCCGTCTATGGAGCCTTCCCTCCATACACTGTCCTCTCTCGGTTCTCTTTCAAGTGTTTGTCTTAACCATCTTCTTGGTGATTCATTCTCCTAAGAGTCACGTTACTTCGTACCGGTAAACTCCCGTTTACCCGATGTATCGTTACCCTTTTGTCTTCTCATCACTTCTTCTCTTACATTATACAGTTTTCAAGGTGCATGTGGTGGGCTCAAATGGAATCGAACCATCGACCTCACGCTTATCAGGCGTGCGCTCTAACCATCTGAGCTATGAGCCCACGTTCCGGATGTCAGAGGCAGGTTATCCGATCATACAGCCTCATAAACCCCATTACCTCTTCCATTCTCCGTTTTCAAAGCCTGTTGGGCTTTGAAAACTAAACAGTGTGGAAAGGAACCCGGTCTGCTGGATATCCGAGTGAATCTTCCATCCAGATCGACCTAGGATGA
>JANLFW010000070.1 GCA_024653305.1 Candidatus Acetothermia bacterium
CCTTCGAGCACGGGGGATCCACGCGCGGGCGTTAGTCGAAACCGGCCCTCCAAGTGGTTCCGTTTCCGGGGCGCAGGTCCGAGTTCCCTTACGATCTCTTCGCGGGTCTTGTCCCGCATGGTGGCCTTCCCTCCTTTCTGTCAAAGCGTTTTCGTCGGGAAGGCTACCATGCTGCCTCGGCAGACACACTCCTTGAGACACTACCCAGGCCCGCCATGCACACACGTTCCACGAACTGCAGAGGCTGCTTCCTCCGAATGCGCGGCGCTATGCTCAGGATTTCGAGCGCGCCCGACGCAAGCGCCACATCTTGGTGTACGAGCAAGCGGGGGCAGTGAGCGAGCGCGAGGTTCAGGATCTTCTGGGCGAGATCGAGGAGTTCCGGGCCTGGCTCCTCGCGGAGATCAAGCGGCGGTTTCTCAGTACGACCCGGGGCGAGAGGGATGAGGATGTGTGGGTCTTGTGGTTGGCGGCCTTCTGGGGAGCCGCTCGTGAATCCGGGGGTCTACCATCGGATTTGTGCCCGGTGATGTAGCTAGTAGGAGGAGGCGTGGCGGGGGTGTGGCTCTTGGGGTCGGCGGCCCCTTCGGGCGCCGCTC
>JANLFW010000071.1 GCA_024653305.1 Candidatus Acetothermia bacterium
GCTGGTGGCGCATGCGGTGCAGGTGTGGTTGGAGGAGAACCACTGCCGGACGATCTACATCGAGCCCGGCAGCCCGTGGGAGAACCCGTACATCGAGGGCTTCCACGGGACGCTGCGGAGGGAGTGTCTGGACCGATACGCGTTCGAAAGCGTCCAAGAGGCCCAGGAGATCGTGGCCGCGTGGAGGGAGGAGTACAATGAGGATCGGCCCCACAGTGCGCTTGGGTACTTGACCCCAGCGGAGTTCGCTCAGCAGTGCCGACTGGAAGCCGATCAGGATGAGCCCGAGGGAACCCGGGGCAGGTCCCTGGCTCGCGCTCGGGGTGGTACATCAAACGGGGGCACCTCAAGATCCAAGTCGCTTCCGCGGCCGGCCTTTCCGGAGGCCTGCGAGCCGAACACGTACACCGCCCGAACCTGCGGATATCGCCTAAACACTTCTATTAGGCCCTGCATGGTTCGAATCCGCCCCGTTCCCTCATGTCTTCCCAAGCCATTGTAACCTAGCTTTAGGGCTTGTGAGGGCCCCTCCTCTTGGTATCCCTAACGCCTCACCGATCACCTATCACGGATTACGGATC
>JANLFW010000072.1 GCA_024653305.1 Candidatus Acetothermia bacterium
GGCGGGGGAAGTACCGGGGGATGGACCAGGCTCAACTGCGTCGGCTGAAGGAACTGGAGATGGAGACGGCGCGGTTGCGGAAGATCGTGGCCCAGCAAGCGTTGGACATCGACGCGTTGAAGGATCTGTTGGGAAAAGGATGGTGAGTCCTTCTGCCCGGCGCCAAGGAGTGCGGGCGTTGCGGACGAGGCGGATGTACTCGGAGCGCCGTGGGTGCGTGGTGGTGGGGATCGCCCGCTCCAGCTTCCGGTACGTTCCCTGCCCTCGTCCGGGGGAGGCGGCGTTGACGGAGGAGATCCGCCGGCTGGCGGCCGAGCACCCTGCTTACGGGTACCGCCGGATCGCGGCCGTGCTCAGGCGGGAGGGCTCACTCGTGAACAGGAAGCGGGTGCACCGGATCTGGAAAGCGGAGGGGCTGCAGCTGCCGCGCCGGCGGGCCAGGAAGCGGCGGCGGGGACCTCCAGGGGAGGTGATCCGCCGGGCAGAGTACCCCAACCACGTGTGGACGTACGACTTCATCGAGGACCGAACGGAACAGGGCGGGAAGCTACGGATGCTGACCGTGCTCGAT
>JANLFW010000073.1 GCA_024653305.1 Candidatus Acetothermia bacterium
AACACGAGCTGGTAGCCCCCCACCGCGTCCCACACCGGCAGCAAGGGAATCCCGTTCTGGGTGAAGAAGATCCCCGAGTTGTTGGAGACCTCGTCGATCACGTAGTACTCGCTGTCGTCCTCGTTGTGGGGGTCGCAGATGTGGACCACGACCTTGTCCTGACAGCACGCCTCGACGTTGGCGTCCGCGTCGTACACGCGCACGTAGAGCCCGCCCCACCCGATCTTCACCACGTCCACCGGGATCCCGTTGGCGTCGGTGATGAAGACTTGGGAGTGCGCCCGGTCCCCGACCACGATCGTAGCGAGCGTCATGTCGTCGAAGTCGTTCGGGTCGATGTAGTAGAACGCGATCGTCGTTCCCATCGGGAGCCGATAGCCTCGTGCGGCTGCGGCGTCCCACAGGGCTTCTTGGAAGTCCTCGATGTTCCCCAAGTTCAGCTCGAACACCCCGGAGTCCACCGAGGTTTCCGGCACGAACAACGCAACCTTGAGGAGGCCGTTGTCCCACAGGGTCTCGTCCCACCACGGGTTGTTCGGGTCACCCGGTTCGTAG